>DAIQNC010000169.1:0-3463 GCA_036788655.1 Ktedonobacteraceae bacterium | reverse complement strand
CAACACAAGATCGGGTTTGAGCGCGACAATTTTCTCGATATTGTACTTGCCATTGACATCGGAAATCTTCGGCAACGTGGTCAGTGATGATGGATAGTTGGTGTAGTAGTCCACGCCGGCGATCCGCGAATCGAGATGCAGCGCATCTAGCACCTCACTATTGCCAGCAGTGAGCGAGACAATGCGCTGCGGAGCCGACTTCGGGAAGACAATCTGCTTCCCGAATGCATCCACTGCCGTTGGTTGAGGCGTAGCCGTTGCATTGCTCGACGTACTCCCCGTCGTGGTCTGTCCACCACATGCAGAGAGCAATACAAGCAACAAAATAGCTGCTAAAACACCAATACTACGAGACATGTTGTGGCGTAATGAATTACGCCCTCTCACCATTGGGGTGATGACACGACTGTGCATCAGAATATCCTTTCTGAATGCTCGTTGTCACCTTGCGTTATGGAAGGATGTTTGAGTTTACCGGAAGCCATGACAATTGGGGTTTTCGCACGGGCGACCACAAGGGTACGCCCCTACGATACCACGACGCACCACACTCTACCGTATATCGTAGGGGCGTACCCTTGTGGTCGCCCGTGTGCGTTTCGCTGCTCACTCGGTACACACGTTCCTCATTCCGCGAAGGATCGTGAGCAACACTCACGGGCAGGTCTCCTGGCTTCCAGTTCCGAACGCACCCTGTCTGGCCTTCCCATCGCTATAAGATAGTGGCATTTATGTATAGACAAGGTACTCACTGGTTACAGTAGCGCGACTGCGGTGGACTTGCACCACCTTCCCTATTCTGCCCCATTCCTTTTCAATATCGGCTATAAGAAATGGAGCCACCCGTGAGTCAATGTTTGTATTACGAGCGTAGTATAGCCATTCCCGGACACGCTGTCAAATGCCATCGGCGTACATTATATTTATCATGGAAATGCCGATGGCATTATGTAAACATACCCCACCTTTTATCTGATATACTGTGCGTATGGGAATTTTATTAGGTTTTATCGCGGCGATAGGGTGGGGTGCGGGTGATTTTTTTGTGCGCGGCGCAACACACGTCATTGGAACTTATCGCTCCGTCATCTACATGCAACTTTTTGGACTGTTGGGACTGAGCATTCTGCTGGTCGGAAGTGGCTATTTCAATCACTCGCTGGCACAGGTTGGTATCTGGCCCTGGCTCTGGGGGTTGGCAGCAGCAGCTCTCAACGTCGGCAGTTCGCTCGCACTCTATCAGGCTCTCAAAATAGGCGTGGTTAGTATCATGTCGCCTGTTGTTGCCAGCTATGCCGTTGTGACGGTCATTCTCTCGTTTCTTTCCGGCGAGTCAATAAGCCTGATACACGCTATCGGGATGGGTGTTGTACTTATCGGCATCGTCTGCGCCGTTATCGTTATTCCACGATTATCTCGCGTCTCTCGCATCTCACGTCGTGAGAAATATATAAACGTTATAGATGGTGTAGTTGATGTGGATAGTTCGGTTAGTGCTGAAAGTGAAAATGTTCAGGATACTCATGAGCGGCAACCATTCTTGAAACGTCTTCCACGTGGCCTGTTAATTGCACTTGGTGCGGCAGTAGGTTATGGCATAACCTTCTGGATACTCGGATTTCGCGTCACACCCTATCTTGGTGGCATCGCACCTGTGTGGCTCATTCGCCTCTCAACGCCCATTATGCTGACACTGGCGGCCCCGTTATTGCGGCAAGGGGTAGCGATACCGCGTGGGCGTGTCTGGTGGACGCTTGCCATTGCTGGCATTCTCGACACCACCGCCTACATCTCCTATACCATTGGCGTCACCGTCGCACAGGTTGCCGTGATGAGCGTCCTTGCTTCGCTTTATAGCGCGGTCACGGTGCTGCTCGCATCCATCTTCCTGCACGAACGCTTACACTGGAATCAATGGCTCGGCATCGGAGCTATTCTCGTAGGCGTGGGATTGATCAATTTATGATGACTTTTTCGATTGTTTCTCGATCACCCACTTTACTGACGGACTTATTGCCTTATCCGTGCGGTGAATACAGCCTATCCAGCAGCAAGGTCGGCGCATGCCCTCTTTGAGTTCCGTGCGCACTCTTTCAACATGCTCCCTTCTGGTTTCTGGTTTTTTCACGGAGATCGTCCAGCATATCCATTCATTACGTGCAAGAGGCGTCAGATTCTCCCACACAGCCAGTGCCTCGGCGTCAGACGCAAGGGTTTTCCGTAAATCCTCTGGCAATTCGTGGACAACACCGCCAGAGATGTCATTGTTGGTTATAGTCATACGTTTATCTCCTATAGACGCTTATGAAGTGGCTTGATTTGTATTCAATGCAGCTTCTATCAATGATGGCAAAATTTCGTTTGTGATGGTCTGTATCTTGTACAGACTCTCGACCCACGGAATATCCTGATGCTCACGGCTCCCACTGCTACGCACCTCGGCAAGTTGCAGAACACTTTCGTCGAGCAAGGTGCGGAAATAGAGGAAAGCGCGAACGGCTTCTGCGACGGGAACATGCGAGTCACGGGTAATGGAGCCATATTGTATACCGAGTGCTACCGCCTCACTCCGTAACTCGTCATTCGGTGTGCCATTGTTAATGGCACGAAGCAGCAATTCGAGGACGCGCCGTCCAAGCATTCCATAGCCCTCACGCGCCTTCTCGTTAAAGTGCTGATACCAGGGGAAGGTATCGAGTGTGCCATCCGTAAGCGCGAGTCGCACACGTCCAAGCACACTTTGAATCAGCAATTGCGCGGCAGGACTCGACTTATGCTCCGTCTCCTGACGCAATCGTGCCTCGATATCAGTGCGTCGGAAGCGACGATGACCACCGCTTGTACGCCGCGACGGTATCTCGTTGCGGTCTGCCCATAAACGAACGGTTGCCGGATGCATTCCAAGCATATCCGCAGCCTCACGCAAGCTCATCCACTCATCCCCCGATTGCGATGTGTGCGAGGAGTTCGATGGATTCGATGTCGCCATAGGTCGCTCCTTCCTGATTGGGTCTCGTGATGAGCAGGGCGTGATTCCGTTGAGTGAGTTGCCATGATGTAATGACAGAGATTGAGCGGTAGGTGAGCCAGGGTGTGATAAAATCAGACCCCTACACTGTGCTAGTGAGCATTCCGCATGACGATGAGCTAGCCAGCACAGTGTAGGGGTCTGATTTTATCACACCCTGGTTGCCCATTCACACATGTCGAGGTTATTTCGTCAAGGTTCATCATTACACCCTGGTTGCCTGATATAGTCAACTTCCACAATCACGCGCTTATAATGTTTAATTGATTCTATGGGATGGAGCGTGTCACGTCAAGCCCTATATAGCGGTGCGATAATAAATTTTACAGAATTTCCGACTTTACCTTTATATGAAAGAAAAGATACAGAAACCACAACACAACTAACAAAACACTTGGAGGTATGCATATGGATTTCCTATGGAAGACTGCTCTC
>DAIQNC010000168.1:7309-7814 GCA_036788655.1 Ktedonobacteraceae bacterium | reverse complement strand
ATCAGCAGCTCAAGCAGTTGATGAGAAGCCAGTCGCTGCACACCGTTTGTGAGGAGGCGCGATGTCCCAATATCGGCGAATGTTGGGGACATAAGACGGCAACCTTCATGATTCTGGGGCGTATTTGTACGCGCAGTTGTCGCTTCTGCGCTGTAGAGACGGGGCGTCCTATCGGTCTCGACTGGGAGGAGCCAAAGCGAGTCGCGGAGGCAGTGCAGACGATGGGTCTGCGTCATGCCGTTGTGACTTCGGTGAACCGTGACGAGTTGAAGGATGGAGGAGCAGGCGTCTTCGCTGCCACTATTCGCTGGATACGTCGCCTCAACCCGGAGTGCCGCGTCGAAGTGCTGACCCCTGATTTCAAAGGTGTGCAGGATGCGCTGCGTATCGTGATGGAGGCAAAGCCCGACGTATACAATCACAATGTCGAGACAGTGCCGAGACTCTATAAGCGTGTGCGTCCCCAGGCCATCTACAAGCGTTCACTGCAAGTATTGAAGTGGGC
>DAIQNC010000168.1:0-7259 GCA_036788655.1 Ktedonobacteraceae bacterium | reverse complement strand
ATGCTCGGTCTGGGTGAAGAGTGGGATGAGATACTCGAAGTTATGCACGACATGCGCGAACATGATGTCGATATCCTGACTATTGGGCAATATCTGCGACCCTCGTTCCAGCACCTTCCCATTCAACGTTATGTGCCGATGGAAGAGTTCGCGGCCTTGAAAGAAGAGGGCAAGAAGATGGGCTTCCGCCACGTCGAGTCCGGCCCCTTCGTGCGAAGCTCTTATCATGCACACGAACAGGCCGACGGCACAACATGGAGAATATTTCATTACAAAAATATGTAAACGAGGTATATCCATTTGAAAATACGAGTCAATGATATAGACCTGGCATATGATGATCATGGTATAGGCATACCAGTAATATTTCTTCATGCTTTTCCCCTTAATCGCAGTATGTGGGATGGCGTCACAACGGCATTATTGGAAGAACAATGCTATCGGCTGGTCACGCTCGATTGGCGCGGCTTTGGCGAAAGCGATATTACCTCAGATATCTCGACAATGGATATGTTCGCGGATGATGTGGTGGCGTTGATGGATGCGTTGGGAATGCAGCAAGCGGTCATATGCGGCCTGTCAATGGGTGGCTATGCCGCGTTTGCGCTATGGCGAAAATATGCATCGCGTATTCAAGGAATGATACTATCGGATACGCGACCAGGAGCCGATAATGAAGAGGGGAAGGCGAATCGAGAGCAACTTGCTCAACTTGTCGAGTCGCAAGGAGTCGATGCTGTTGCGGATTTGCAAATGCCACGTCTGCTTTCTGAGTATACAAGACAGAATCATCCAGAGGTCGAGTTACGAGTAAGGCAGATGATAGATGCGGCAACGCCACAGGGTATCTCGGCGGCCTCACGTGGCATGGCACAACGTCCCGATTCGACGAATATGCTTCCAGATATCACCTGCCCTACGTTGATTGTAGTAGGTGAGCAAGACGCTATCACGCCGCCATCGGTGGCACAAGACTATGCGAGCAAGATACCGAATGCTCAATTGAAAGTCATTCCACAGGCAGGTCATCTCTCGACTATAGAGCAACCTGAAGCATATCTTGAACAAGTGAAACATTTTTTGCTATTACTAGAGTAGCTACATTTAAGTCATTTTCCGTGTGAGAAGAGGAACATAGCAAGCCGTATGGAAAAAGTATCCAACTCTGTGAAGGGACGCCAACCGGTTGTACTTGTGATTGATGACAACCCGGCAATCCGAGATATGGTGGTGTGGGCGTTGGAGCTTGATGGCTTTGCGGCGGCGGAAGCCGCTGAGGGCCAGGAGGCACTGGATTGGATGCATAATGCTGCCCGTGAAGGCCGTTATCCATCGGTGATTTTGCTCGACCTTGCGATGCCAGGGATGGATGGTAAGACCTTCCTGGAACACTTACATATGCAGTGGAAACCCGTACACCCTCTCCCATCCATCATCATTATCACAGCGGTCACGAAGGGGCCAGAGGTCAATAATCTTGGTATCGAGCAGGTCGTGATGAAGCCGTTTCATGTGCGAGACCTGCTCGATCTGGTGCGGAAAGTTGCCCGGTCGTAAGGGGCGTTACAAGATCAGGCCCGTTTCAGTACAATCACGGGAATGCGGCGCGATGTTTTCTTTTGATAATCAGCAAAGCCAGGATTTTTCGTCGCCATTTGATTGAAGAGACGGTCGCGCTCCTCACCTTCCGCAACGATGGCTTGCGCTGGAAATTGCTCGGTTCCCACTTCAATGCTCACATCTGGATGGGCGAGAATGTTGTAGTACCAATCCGGGTTGGTAGGTGCGCCACCTTTAGACGCGATGATGATGAAGTTATCGCCGTCTTTCGTGTAAGCAAGTGGGTTGATACGTGGCTGGTTGCTCTTTGCACCAGTGGTATGTAGTAGGAGTAAGGTTCCGTTTGCGAACGGGCCTCCAACCTTACCACCATTCGCATGAAACTCCTCAATAATCTGCTTGTTCCAATCATTAGGACTGCTCACGAATGAAATCTCCTTTACACATCGTGGCGCGATTCATCGCGCCTGTTTGGACATGGTACATCAAGTTTGCAGGATATGATGATGTATGATTATGAAAATTGAGAAATTATAGCGGATAGCGAGGTAGGGACAGATGTATCACTTCCATCTATGATGGATGATCAGGCTAGACGGACGTGATACATCTGTCCCTACCTCGCTATCCAGTTCATTTCATTAAACCATAATCACGTACCGAACCACATACATGTCTCTCGACTGCTATAACATGTTAGTAGCACGTCCTCATTCCTCAGTATGTCTCAATAGGAATTTAGTGCCATCCCACGGCGTCGATATACACGTCGCTACTGATATTGCTCCCGGTTGGGCTATTGAATTGTACGCCGAGTTGACTGACGGAGCTTGAAAGTCCTGATGGAACAACGTAGGTCAGACTCACCCATGTGCCGGGTGTGAGTTGTGTGAAGTCGGCTGTGTGCCACTGATTGTTGGCATCAACAACGAAGAGTTTTGCGTTGACGGTGACGGAATTGGTTGCAAGGTAGGCATAGAGCGTGATTGTTTGCCCCGAATTCGGCGCATTGTTCGATGGCGAGACGGAGAGATACGGATAGTCGCCATTACTTGCATTTGCCAGCGTGACTTTGAGCGAGTGCTGACTGTTATAGGCAAGATTGCTAGCGTTCTGTGCGTTCGAGATGCCTGAGCCATGTGAAGCCCATCCGTCAGTTGTGCCATCCTCAAATGAATATATCTGTGAGCCGATAGGTCGTGTAATGGGATGTGTGGGGAACGGTGTTGTGCCTGATACTATCGGGCCAACGGGCGAAGGTTGTTGACCTTTGACAATCATTTGTTGATAGGTAGATTGAAAGACGCTTCCCTGTGTCGTGAGCGAGTTGCTGGAGTCGATAAGTGGAATAGCTGTGTTGGTGCAAGAGTATTGCATTGAGGCGAAAATGCGATTGGCGGCGAGTGTTTGCAGTGCTTTCGTTGTCCATGCCGTCATAAAGGTAGTATCGTTGTTCTTGCCATCGTTATAGACCGCATTGGGTGCATAGTTCCATTCGGTAATCATGATGGGAAGGAGCGTTCCAGTGGTGGAGACCATGACGGAACGTGCATCAGCAATATGCTTCGTCCAGTTGTCGATGTGTGAGATACAGATACTATCTGCCCATGAATCGTCACATGTATACTCATGCCAGCTAATATCATCGGGACGCGGCTTTGCTCCCTGTAGAAACGTTGTCAGATACGCGCTATCGTATTGATAGTTCACTGGCCCGATGAAGTGTCCATTGTGGGCTAGTTGTTTCAATGACGGAATAACTTGATTCCACGATTGCGTATAGGTTGCGGCATCGGTTCCACCGAAATCATCCTCGTTGCCATACTCGTAGTAGACAACGCTATTGCCGAAGACTATATTCATGTCGTTGACAATGCGAGTATCAACGGATAGCGAGTCAGAGGCGATGCTGTGTAAGATGACAAGCGGTGTCGCTCCCAGTGCCTTGATCGTTTGAGCGGCCTGTATTTCGACGCTATTTGAGAGAGTTGAGCGAAACGGCATACGAATAATTTGTGTGTGCGCCTGTTGTAGCAAAGAGCGTGTTGTCGGTGAGGTCAGTACCTGATCGTTGGTATTGAACAGACCGAGGTTTGTGCCGAAGAGTAAGGGCGACACCGGGCCTGTGACGCGCACTCCCTGTGTCACTGAATGCGCTGTTCCATCTATCTTTGTAACCTGTTTATGATTGTTATTATGGTTCGTCGTATTACTCACGATAATCCAGCTACTTGCCCCAATAAGTAGCAGAACAAGACCGAGACATAGAGATAGGATAACGAGTCGGCGATTTTTGAACGACATAGCTGACAATCTCTCCTCTATTTGAGCGTGAAAGAGAGCATCTTCCTACAAGAAAGACGCCTATCACGAGCTTAAATATAGCACCGTTTCTATGTATCGACTATATCACGAGAGAGCGTATGGTACTTTTTCGTCTGATGCCGTCTTATGGGCCTTGTGACTGATGCGAATAGGACGAGTAGAAAGGGAAGCCATGCCCAGAGTCCGCGCAGGTACGCCCAACGAAAATGGAAGAGCTGTGGAACGAAGCTCCCGTAAGGCGACCATGCATAAAAGCAGTAGAGGCTCAACATGCAGAAAGCCAGTATGCGTACCGCTAATACAATGCCAGAGACCGATGATGAACTTTCCCTGTTAACTACAAGAGCTTCAAGCAGGACGAAAAGGCCAAAGAAGGTGACGAGATACCAGGGCCAGAACCAGGGACTTCCCAGGAAACAGTAGAGGAGCCATGCCACTATCATCCAGCGAATCATGCTTTCAAATGTAGCTTGTCTCTTTCGTAACCCATACCAGCACCATCCTACATATGCGATAACAAATGCTGCCTCGCTCACAATCCGCAATACCGTCTCCGCGAGAAAACCACTCTCTTGCGTCGAATGTGTTACCAGACTGTTATAGAGATGGCTAAAAAACTCTGGCAAGCTATTGATGGCACGTGAAGTCCCAGGATTGACGCTCAGAATGAGTAGGATGCTGCCATGACTCCAGAAGGGAGCATAGAGTACAGGGATAGTAAGTATGTACACCGCAAGTACGAGCGCGATGTTACGTATCCGTGCCTGGACAGAATATGCTTGCCACCACACGAAAAGTAGAAGACCGGGGACGAGCAGGATAACGTTGACTTTAAGGCAGGTGGCAAGCGCGAAAATAAATGCAGCAAGCCCATATTCGACAGTGCTAGACCACCCTGCCCGATGCGTGAAGCGTAAAAGACACCAGAGTGCGAGCAGCACAAAAAACAGCATGACGATATCGTTATGTCCGTTGACGCCAGCCTCGAAGAGCAGCAAGGGATTCCAGGCAAAAGCCAGCACTTCTAACACTCGTTGATGATTGTTCTTATAGCCATTTAGATGCTGCAACTTCCCGGTGAGCGACCAGAGAAGTAGCGTTGAACCGAGATGAGCGAGTAACGCGAGAGCGCGAAGACTCAGCATCATTGGCGTGAGCGATGCCGTGCTGAAAGGCGTTGTGACCCATTGGAGCAGACTGGTGAGTGCTATCCACGTTGGGCCATAGGCAGAGGGCTGGTTTGTCCAGTAGAGATGAGCATAGGTTGGGTCATGAAGAATGCTCATGGGTGAAGTGATGAGTGGATTGAGATGGTAAAGTCCCTGCATTCGCGCATAGATGATGTAGGAATAGATATCCTGCGAGGTGACAACGGGGGCGAAGAGCAAGACGAGGCCGAGCAGTGCGGTTGAAAGCATCACAAAACGAATGCTCACACGTGCAGGAAGAAGACGGAGTGCGAGAAGATAGCAGAGAAAGACGAGGATAATTGCCAGCAAAAACAGCCCTGTCGTCTCCCAACTGAGTGCGAATGGTGGTGCTATACCGTTCGAGGAACCGAACAGCGTTGGTGTGAGTTGCCATCCTGGGAAAAGCACATGTGAAGGCAGCGTACTCCACAGACCGAGTGAGGCCGTGTGAAACCATAGTCCATACAGAGGTAACACAGCATCAATAATGACATAGCAACCTACCATTGCCACAACAATTATTATTGTAGGGACATAATTCATTACGCCCCTGTTTGTGTTCGTGTCTGTCTTTGTATTTGTGTTCGTATCAGATGTCAATGCATTTATTTTCTGAATGATAAGCGAAACGCCATGATGGTATTACTGTAACTGATTGAAGACGTGAAGGCAAGGGCAAGGAAACCCGTAGGTTCTCTTGAGGTTTTCTTGAAGTTTCTCTGTTAGAATGAGTCTTGAAGCAAGATGAAATGCAGATAGAACACATCTTGCAAGGATAGCTGTGGTAGTGGTGCTGTAAGACAACGAAAACATAATCCGTTGGCGTGATGTAGAGGTGCAATTCATTGCACCGTGCGCCTAAAAACGGTGGGTGCAATGAATTGCACCTCTACGTCAACCGAAGGATGGAGACCTTTCAGTGTCTCATCGCTAATAAGATGAGCGAGGTTGAAATATGGAAATACAAGAGCAACCAGATAATACCGTATATGGGCCGGACGGTTACGCTCAATCCGGTGGATATAATAGTTACCTGGGATTGGGAAATCCAACGCAACCAGTGGAGACGGTAGCGACACCTACTACAGGCGCATCGGAAACACAAGGAGTCCAGGGGCCACAACGCCCAAAACGGGGATTGTCACGACGTGCTGTACTGGGCATTTCGGCAGGTGTGGGAGCGGCTGCGATTGTAGGTGGTGGCCTTGAGATGGTCAATCTCTGGCAGCACGGAGACCTCAATTTTCTGCTACATCAGCCGATAGATAGTAGTATGCAGACAGGACACCTTTTACGACGTGCTGGCTTCGGGGCTTCGCCTACCGATCTGGCAAACTGGCGTCAGTACAGCTTTCAAGATGCTGTAGATCGCCTCATCAACTATCAGCAAGTGTCTGACGATACGATGGAAAATCGCCTCAACGCGCTGCATCTGAATATGAGTGGGAAAGGAACTATTCAGAATGTGCAACGCTGGTGGCTGCTTCGCATGGCCTGGACGCAACGCCCCTTGCTGGAGAAAATGACGCTTTTCTGGCATGGAATGCTAACGAGTAGTTTTCGTAAGGCAGGTGGCGCGAGTGCCTCACAACTTATGTTGAAGCAGAATCAGTTTTTGCGAAGTCATGCCTTTGATGCCTTCGATAATATTCTGCTCGGCATCACCGCAGACCCGGCAATGCTCTACTACCTCGACCTGACGAAGAGCCACAAGAACGCGCCAAACGAGAACTATGCACGCGAATTGATGGAACTCTTCACGTTGGGCGTCGGGCATTATACACAACGGGATGTTTCAGAAGGTGCGGCTGCCCTGACAGGCTGGCACGCACGAGCAATTGATGCGACCTCTCACTACAACGTGAATGACCATAACAATCTGACAAAGACCTACCTGGGCCATACCGGAAATCTGGACTATAAGGACGTAATCAGTATCCTCACCAATCATCCGGCTGCCCCCTGGTTTTTGAGTCGCAAGCTTTTCACCTTCTTTGTTTATGAGAATCCGAGCGATAGTGATGTGCAACCGCTCGTCGATACCTATGTGAAGAGCGGACATAATGTCGGTGAGATGATGAAAACATTATTGCTCTCGCCGCAATTCTCGTCTCCGAAGGCATATCGGGCGCGTCTCAAATCGCCTACGGAATTTGTCGTGGGAGCATATCGCGCTCTGGATAT
>DAIQNC010000167.1:0-7822 GCA_036788655.1 Ktedonobacteraceae bacterium | reverse complement strand
GCAGGTATCAAGCGTTTGCTGGTAGCAGGAATGATTGTCATGGCAATAGGGTTGCTTTTGCTTACTCGTATCTCTGTCGAGAACACCTACTTCACAACGGTACTCCCTGCTCTTATTGTCATTAGCCTGGGAATAGGCCCATGTTTCACCGTGATGGCAATTGCCGCTACAGCAGGTATCGCTGATGAAGAGCAGGGATTAGCGTCGGGTCTGCTCAACACGACGCAACAAGTGGGATCGGGGCTTATCCTGGCGATTGTCGTTGCCATCGCTGCCGCTCGCACAGCATCCCTGAGTCAGGGCGCACACGTAGTAAGCAAAGCAGCGGTTGTTGCTGGCTTTCAGTTCGCACTTGTCGTAGGTGCTGGTATTGCGGTGCTAGCAGCACTTATCGCGCTTTTCGTCATTCGCCGTTCACAATAGTTCTCCAAATCCTGATGTGGTGGCTATCTATGTCTGCGATAAGGAAGAGAAGGATCATAAACACCGTAGATTATATACCAGGTAAAGAAGTGCTTATATCATCCCTTCGAGCACTTTGAGCTGATCGCGGATCATGCGCGTCTCTATGACGGTATTCAAGTCGGCATCTAACGCATTTTCAATCACCGTGTCTTCAAGTACACCAAGTTCCATAATGCGACGGCGCAGAACTCTATCCATGTCATTGTAAGCCTCCCTTGAAGCTGCCAGCAGTGACGCAACTACCTTACGGTTCAGTGTCAGGCACTCCACGGGAGTCACTGCCCGAACGGTGGCCGTGCGTTCAGTGTGGCCCCGCACCCCAATTTCTCCAAAGTATTGTCCCTCCTTCAGCCGTGCTACATGGATTTCCCTGCCATTCCTCTTATTCAATCGCAAGACATCGACCTGGCCTTTGGTAATGATATAGAGCTTGTCTGCCGGGTCGCTTTGACGGAAAATAATTTGGTCGGCGACAAATTGAACCTTCTCAGCGTTTTCATGTGCATCCTGAAAAGCAAGAGGATGACTCAGCACAAATCCGACAAACCCGGCTGGTCTTGGAAGTCGCGGCTCAAGCACGTCTATCCATTCAGGCGTAAGCACCGATTGGATGCTCCTGTCGTCACGACTCAAGAGTGCCAGGTGATCAAGGGCATGGGCAAGCACATCATCCATCTTCATTTTTTCAGGGGGATGGATGTTGTCCCCTTGTACCTTCTGGATAGCTCCTACATACTCAAAGAGGATGCGCCCGTCCTCCATCCAATGGCGTATCCACGAACGTTGAGGCAGCACAACCAGGTAGGTGAGGATAACTCTCCTTATCTGACATTCGTAACGCCAGGAGGTTGAGTGAACAATAGACGTATGCGGTTCAAAGACCTCGCCAAAGAATGCAGCCAGGTGCCAGAGTACAGCTTCGTTGGGATGTCTGTCTGGTTGATGCGAGACAAGCCAGGATTGCGCGTGGCTGTCTGTAGGGCGACGGAGCAAGATCACCTGGTTCGACTCCAATGTCACGGGCAGAATTTCGCAGACCGCACCTGGAGTTCCGTTTGAGAGACGTTGCTGTGCCAATTGCTCATAGGCGTAAGAATCGGAACTCATTGAGAGTTTTCTCCTCTTCAGCTTTCCCGTGGGTAGGAAAGACACGGACAAAGTATTCTTGCCCCATCAGTTCCTGCAAGATCGGCAGTGGAAACGTGTCTGCTTCGACGGCATATTGCGAACGATGAGCCGCGATTGCCGCAATCTTTTGCTGAATATAGGGACTGACATCAAGACACGCCGTAGCTCCCATCCCGTATGACTCATCTTGTCCATTCACATCTGTGAATTCGGTCATATGAGCCTCCTCTCCTCGTCCCAGAAATGCCGTTGGGGTTCCTGGGGAGAAGATCAGGCAGGTCACGTTCTCGGCGGCTACCACGTGTGCATTGCGCGGCTTCTTATGAGCAATCCCCTCTTCGCCAAAAAAGGCTCCAGGTTCCAGTCGCGCCAGCACATGCAGCGTTCCATCAGCTTCTTCTCGAATGACATCCACTGTTCCTGTCAGGATCAGGTACAGACTGTTGGCAGCCTCGCCTTGCTCGATGATCAGGAAGTCAGCCGGGAACCAGTTGATATCAAAATGATCGCTACTATAGCGCAACAAGGTCGCTTCTTCACAGAGGAGTATCAGCGCGTAGGCAAAATCCAGCGTTCCACGAAATCGCTTCTCAGCCTGTACGAGCCATTGTACCAACTGCTGAAGCAGCAACTGGCGTTTGGGAGGAAAATAGCTGTAATACAGACTTGCTGGTCGATGAGGAGAGAGACCTGCCGCGATTTGCTCTGGGAATTGAGTTTCCTCGCCGCTCCTGGTACAGGCAGCGGTGGTTGCGGCACTAATGGCGATATGATCAGGATGACCGTAGCCACCATCTGGCCCGAAGGTGATGACCACATCGGGGCGAAAGGTACGGATACATTCTGCCACTTGTGTGATAAGTTCTTCCTGGTCAACGTCCTTGAGCGTCCCGTCCCGATAATTCAGACATATCGCCTGCTGAACACCGAGTTGCTGGCAGGCATGGTGCAGTTCCTGTTCACGAACCGCCCCAAGCGTCCGGCGCGTAGCGACATGTGGGCTGCGAATCTGTCCAGCCTCCCCTCGCGTTGCAGACACAACCATCACCTGTGCGCCACTGGCGATATACGTAGCAAACGTGCCTCCTGCACAAAATGACTCGTCGTCGGGATGGGCGAACACGCCGAGGATACGTAACTGGTCCTGTTGTGAGGAAGAATTGTTCATAGATAGTCTCTTTTCTCTCTGTCAGTTCCTTCATAAAAAAACCAGGATTGATACTTAACAATGCATCCGGGGGGCTAGATTGGTTTCAGTAGGAATGGTATCCAGGAAAGTCTGTGCGAATTGTGTGAAGCGGTAGGCGTCGGCGAAGTTGGTAGCGAGGCCCAGCGAAACTCGAATAGCACCACCGCTCTGCATACCCAGATCGGCAAGAAATTGGTCCCAGGTCATGCCTTCTTCGCCCTTAAAGAGCTTCGGAAGGATTTCGTTCGACTTGCCGCGAAAGATGTCGCGGAGTTTTTCTTGAGAAATCTGGAAAGCAGCTTCACCTGCGCCTGGGTTACAGAAGCAGCCTGCACGCAGAGAGAGATTGAAGGTGTTCGCTCTTTGTTCAACCACACGTTCATCAATGATCGATCCGTCCGGGGTAAGGAAATTGAGCGCGATAGTCCCTCCGCGCATAGCAACATTGCACGGTCCGTAGATCTGTACAAGTGGCGTTCCATTGCTGTGATGCAGAGAGAGGAGGGTGTCGAGCAGCCAGGCGGTCAAACACATGACACGTTCGTGGATGGTCTCTATACCAATCGTGTTGAGATGCTTCAAGCCGATTTCTACGGCTGGAAGGTTGAGGTAGTCCACGGTTCCATCCTCAAAGGCTTCTCCGCCTTCGAGCATGACGTATCCATCGCCTTGCACGGAGATACCCCAGACGGTTCCACCAGCAAACCAGGGACGATGCAATGTGGCGAGGGTGGCCTTGCGTGCAAGCAGGCAACCTATCCCTGTGGGGTAGCCGAACATTTTGTAGAATGAAATAGGCACAAAATCGGGATGCCATCTACTCAAGTCAAGACGGTTGGTGGGGACGAAGGCAGCACCATCGAGGAGTACATTCCATCCTCGGTCCTGCGCCTCTGCAATCCATTCGAGTGGATACTGCACCCCTGTGAAATTGGATTGGGCAGGATAGGCAAACAGATGATGAGAGCCTTCTTTGTTCATCTCTAAAAATGAGAAGAGGTGGGATTCCTCGGCACGTAGTTCTGGAGCTACGATGGGGAGGTAGGTGTATGTAGCACCTTTGGCACGGACAAATTCGCGGATGCCATTGACGGAGTTATGGTTATCGAAGAGCAATAGGAACTGACCACCGGGTTGAAAGGGATAGGACTCGCCGAGCAACTTGAGCGCGTTGCTGGCATTGGCGGTGAAGATAACGGCGTATTCGTCGGGTGATGCGCGAAAAAACTCGAGTACAAAAGCACGCGCATGTTCTACCAGCGCAGTCGAGGCTCTCGATGTTGGATTGAGGGAGTGTGGGTTGCCAAAGACGTTGTTGTGCAGCAACTCCATATGTTCACGGAGTTGGCTCTCGGCGTAAAGGCCACCCCCGGTATAGTCGAGGTAGATATGCCCAAGCTTATCCAGGCGACTGTAGTCTGTGGCACGCAGTTCATCTAGTAGGGAGGTCCTCTCATAGTTCGGGTAGTTTTGCCGGAATGCTTGTTCTGCTTCGTGCAGAGATGCCGAGTTAGAATGAGGGGAACTATCTACACGGTTTATTACTTCACTCATGGTGGGCGGGTTCCTTTCAGCGGAATAATGTCTATTATTCTCTTCTTGACTTCACACTCTTTCTCGGAAGGTAATCGGGAGGTGCTTGACACCATACGCGAAATCCACACCAGTCGCCTCCAGTGGAACACTCCGCACTCGCTGAATGTCATCGAAGCGTTGTAGGAGGAGCGTGAGTGCAATTTTGGCTTCCAGACGGGCCAATGGTGCTCCAAGACAAAAATGAATGCCCTGTCCAAAGGCAATATGTCGGTTGGGTGTCCTGCGAATATCGAAGCTATCTGGATTGGGAAACTGGGATTCATCATGGTTTGCTGAACCGATCAAGGCCAGCACCATTTGATTCGCTCGTAGCTGCGAACCTCGGAGCGTCACATCAGCTACGACTCGTCGGTACATAAATTGAACAGGTGAGCGATACCGTAATACCTCTTCAATAGCTCCTGGGAGTAATTCCGGTTCCGCTCGTAATTGCTCCATGACCTCTGGATGCTCATCGAAGCAGAGCAGTGCATTCCCAATCAGATTGGTGGTCGTTTCATTCCCGGCAACCAGAAGGAGGATACAAAAGCCCAGAAATTCGCGCTGATTGAGATGCTGTCCATCAATCTGAGCGTCTAACAAGGCACTTATGAGATCATCTTTGCGCTCTCGATTGCGTTGCTGAATCATGTCGAGGAAGTAGTTGCTCATTTCTGCCTGTGGATTGCCATTTCCAGATTCGCTTGCACCGACGACGGCATCAGACCAGAGCTTGAATTGTTCACGATCTTCCTGTGGAATCCCTAGCATTTCCGCTATCACGATCACGGGAAGTGGATACGCCAGATCATCAATAGCATCCATGTGTCCTGTGGCAGCAACCTGGTCCAACAAGGTGTTTGTGATGGTCGTAATGCGTCCTGATAGTTGAGCTATACTACGAGGCGTAAATGCCTGCGTCACGAGGTTCCGTAACTGTCTATGGCGTGGAGGATCCATATTAAACATACTTGAACTCATTGGATCGTCTCCCTGGTCTCCTGCGGAGTTTTCGCCTCCCTGGTCTCCTTCAAAGTCTAAGGAGAAACGCGCACCTCCCATCTCCGAAGAGAACGATGTATACTCAGAGAGTACCCATGCGACATCATCATAGCGCGAAACTTGCCAGAAGTGATACTGTGGGTCAAAATAGACCGGGTTGGTTTCACGCATGAAGCGATAGCGAGGAAAGGGATTGAGCTTGTCATCTGTGGTTCTCTGTTGCATTTCGTCTAACTTTCTTTTCTGCTCTGTTTTTGAAAACTTCCATGTTGTTCAAACTGTAGGACAATAGTGACGTACTACTGAGTGACATTTAGGGAGAGTGATCTGATTCCTCTCGCTCGATGCGGCTGAGAGAAAGCAAGGGCAACCCTAAGTCGCGCACCTTGAGCAAAACCGCGTGCAAGACGCTCTGGTCAGCCAGCACACCACAAAGCAGGCTGGTCCCACCGCTCTGATGGATGATGGTCAGGCCCTCGAACTCCTCGGACCAGTCGGCATCGAGATGCCCCTGCACTCGGATGTGATAGACCTCCGTCATAACTCTCCTTTACCCGGCACTGCCGAGTTCGTACTGCTCTCTTGTGTTCAAGTGTACAGTCACATCGCCGTAGATGTCATCACCCAAAAGGATGGTTGTGTCGGAAGATGAGGCCAAGCCCATCGTCCAAACGGACGAGGATATCAGCACACACCAGAACCTTCTTGCGGTGACTGAGCGCATCGCTCTATCGTCGTCCGCAAGAGTGAGGCTGGATGAAGAAGAAAAGCAGAAGAGAAGTGCTATCAGGATGACAACAGGTGAAGCTCACGGGCGCGGGCAACGGCTTGTGTGCGATTGCTCGCTCCCAGCTTGCCATAGATGTGCCTCAGATGGGTGCGGACGGTATTGGTACTCACCATCAGTGTCTGAGCCATCTCGATATTGGACGCACCACTGGCGAGCAGACGCAGCACCTCCACCTCCCGTTCGCTCAGCACCTCCAATGATGAGAAAGCAGCATCGCTTTCAGGGAAATGGAAATCTTTTTTCTCGCTGCCGGAGACACCTGCTGCTTCCAGGAGCCTCGTAAGATAGGGCGAGACCCCATTTGAGACAACTATCTGTTGCAACAACTGCGTCATAGGAGGTCCTTTATCTACGAAGAGACGCACATAACCTTCCGGCTCTGCCATTTTCAGGGCTTTTTTCAAGGTCTTCAATGCCTGCTCGTTATGACCCTGGGCTTGCTGAATGAGGGCTTCGAGTACACATGCTTCCAGGAGATTCGTCATCCTCCTGCCATCCTCAGCAACATGGCGTACCTGCTCCACTACATGCAGTGCTTCCTCCAAAGGAGATGCACTGGGCCGCTGCCTTCCCACTCTGCTTTGGGCCAGCAACACCTCAGCCAGAGCAAGACCTTCTATCTCAGAGGAAAAACTGAGCGAACTATCCCTCTTGAGCCGCGAGCGATAGTGTTCGGCCCACTGTATGGCCGCATCAAGTTTCCCCTGTGCAATCCAGAGGCTCACCCGGTAGTAAACAATTCTCGCTTCCAACAAAACCTTCGTGTTATGCTGTTGGACGATCTGTTCAACATGCTGCATCAGGGCCTCCGCCTCTTCCATCCTTCCCTGCGCCTGTCTCACCGCTGCCAGCAGGGTATAGCTTATCTCGATTGGAATGGGATCCAACTCTAGCTGCTCTGCAAGAGCAATTCCCGTACTGAGCAACTGCGCGGCAGTATCCAGTTCATTCCATTCCGCTAAGATGCCACCTGCAAAGATGGAGAGCAGGCTCGTATAGGGTGATAGGCTATACGCCGGGTGGGTCTCGACGATGTGCAAGGCATGTTGATAGCTGCTGTATGCCAGACGGATGTTGCCCGCGAACATGTGCATCCAGCCCAATTGATAGAGTGCCTGTATCATCCCGTACAGATTGCCCGCCGCCTGGCTCATATCCACTGCTTCAGTTAAGGCTTGCCGGGCTGCCTCGATCTCCCCTTGATACACGTAGGCCACCCCAAGCGTGAGGGTGAGCTTGCCACGCAGCAGGGCATGATCTCTGGGAATGCCTTCGAGTGCCGGGCGACACAGTGCAATAGCTTCTGCAATCTCTCCTCGATTACAGGCCAGATCCGCTCGCAGACTATTGATCTCGCCAAGCATCTGTTGCACCGCTCTCGTTTCCTCACCTTCAGGTACCCCTTGCAGAGAGGACTCAGCCAGTTGCAGATACGTTTCGGTCGCTTCAAAGTCGAGGCCGGAGGCTAGCAGTACCGCGTAGGTGAGGCACAGGCGTGGGTGCTGTTTGAGTTGCTCGGAAGGCAGTGCCTCTATCCACCGCCTCAGCGTTCCACGCTCCTGATACAACATGGTGAGCGAAACTTGCTCAATCAACCGTATCGCCTGTTGATAGGCGCGTGCAGCCAAGGCATGGTTCACAGCCTCTGCCAGCAAGCCCTGCCCTTCATACCA
>DAIQNC010000166.1:6155-7827 GCA_036788655.1 Ktedonobacteraceae bacterium | reverse complement strand
CGGCCAGAAGTCGAACGGCTCATCACGCGAAGTTAGCCCTGCGGTTCGACCAAAATAGTCCATCGCAATCGCTGCGACACCAACTTCCGCGAAGCGAAGTGCTAACTCTTTATAGAATTGGTGCAGACCTCGCAAATCGGGATAGATGAGAACCTGCGAGCCGTTCGGGTTGCTCGGACGTGCAATGTAGGCCGCAAAACGGTTGCCGTCTGCGGCAGTCAATACAACGTCTTCCCCTTGAGCAGTACCACCACTGCTTGGCGGCATCGGTGGACGCGCGTTATCGTCGTAGCACATAGTTGAAAACTCCTTCTTATGTAGCGGAACTACGAACGTAGTCCTTCAATATTGTCGCATATTCTACACGTTTCTGCGATGGAAGATATTCAAGTAAGCTATCGTTTAGTACAAAATTAAATCACGCCGAGAAAACCAGAACTGTGCCAGAGCCATCAACCCGATGATGTAACCGAGCGCAATAAGCACCATTACAGCATCATACCAGTGGGCAATGCCTGTTGCACCGAGATTAAAACAGACAATGAGAGGGGCCAGTGGAATGCGTGTCCACGATAGGTACTGTGCCACAATACCGAGGTTGCTGTTCGAGTAGAGAACGCAGAGGAGCCATATGAGAAAGACAATTTGTATGTGCCGTGTAGCGATAGGACGCGATAGCACTACCGTGAGTGCTGTAACAACGATACAATTTATCACCAGTCCCAGACCGCCGGGTAGCATGTTAGCAAATGTTGCTCCGGCAATACATGTAGGGTTACAGGGTGGTGGCGAGATGCGGTGATAGCTCATCGCCATTGCCATCAACAGGAGGAAGGAAGGTAGCACAAATACACTGCATGCAATAATGAGGCCGCGTATATATGCACCTCGTGATATGAGACGAGCAAGCGGCAGGTACATACGTGCGGTTACAGCTCGTTGAGTCATCACGATAGTTGTCAGCACTGCTAACAAGCCGAGTCCTGGGTTAGCTGTGCCAAAGAAGTAGGCAGTATCGCCGCCAAATTCCAGATAAAATATGGCATACAGGAGCCAGATAAACACGATGTTGCCGAGTATCCAGCTACTGCGTATGTAACTTTTCAGTGTGAAACGTGCGACAGTGAGCGTAGGGGAATGCCACATCGTTGTCAATGCGGATGAACGTGGAGAAAAAGGCGATGGTTGTATCTGAATTTCTGTACTACTCATACCTACCTCTGCATTACCTGTCTTTCAGCGTCGTTTTTCTGTGTTGTCTGTACATACACCTCTTCAAGAGTACGGCTTACGGGATTGAGCGACTCAACGCCAATATTCGCGTTAACAAGTGTAGAGAGAATGGAGCTTTGTGCAGCCTCTGAAAGTCGTAGCATGTTTCCCTGTGCCTCAATAACATGCTCTGCTATATTCAGGCGACTCACGATCTCCCGTGCATTCTGGTCATTGGCAAGCACAATCTCTACGATTCCCTGTGAATGGAGCAGGTCGGCAACAGCACCATGTAATATCATATCGCCACGTCGTAAAATGCATACGGAGTCACAGAGAGCTTCAACCTCTGCGAGGTAGTGCGAACAGAGCAGAATGGTGATGCCTTGCTTACGGAGTGCAGCGACAATCTGGCGTATCTCCCATTGACTGCGCGGATCAAGGCCACTGGTTGGTTCAT
>DAIQNC010000166.1:5864-6102 GCA_036788655.1 Ktedonobacteraceae bacterium | reverse complement strand
GGTGAGTAGAGCCTGAGCGATGGCGAGGCGTTGCATCATCCCTTTCGAGTATGTGCCAATCGTGCGATCAGCCGCTTCGTGCAGGTTGACCAATTCAAGCAATTCTTGCACTTTTGTATGATTTGCAGTATTCCACAATCCAGAAAGTTGACCGAGGTAGGTCAGGAAGGCACGTCCGCTAAAGCGTGTCTCAAATATGGGTCGCTCATGCACATAGCCAATGCGTCCATGAGCCAGT
>DAIQNC010000166.1:1075-5854 GCA_036788655.1 Ktedonobacteraceae bacterium | reverse complement strand
CCCCGAACACGCGAACATGCCCCGATGTAGGAAAGATGAAGCCCATGATGAGGCGTACAAGTGTCGATTTCCCTGCGCCGTTCTCTCCAAGCAATCCGAAAGATGACCCCTGTGGAATTGCCAGGGTCAGATTGTTGAGTGCCGTTATCCTTGTATTGTATGATTTTGTGAGTTCCTGGCACTCGATAGCTGGTAAAACTGGCGGTGACATGCTATGCCTCCTTGCTCTATGTACTCTACTCAATCAGTGTAGCGAATAGATGTACAATTGGCAAGGAGACTGGGAAGAAAGACAGAGTTTCCAGGGCAGTGCCTTGTGTCTGCCCTGGAAACTACGCTGCGTCTAATAATGCACGTGCAGTTTCCTCTTCTAATAAGTCGTTGTACATCTTTAATCGCTCCTGTACTACTTGTTTGTCTTCTAGTGATACTGTTTGAGACCTTCTGAGTAATATACTGAACCACAAAAGCCTCCGCGCTAATGGAGCGTTATCATTCTCATAGTATTTTATCAGTTCCTCCTCAAAAATACCCTTAATTGAGCTATCATATGGTTGGTTTCTGCCCATAACCTTTAGGTTACTCCCTTACCTTATTTCGTTGTAGTATACTCTACGTTAACGAAGTTTACAAGCTCCTGTAGAGTTTAGAAAGAGAGCATTCTATGGACATGTATATTCCTCAATTTCAGGATGTGATACGCGCACAACATCAAATCCGACCTTATTTGCGACCTACGCCGACCTACTCGTATCCTGCTATCTACGACCTTATTGGTACGGAAGTCTACATAAAGCATGAGAATTATCAGCCTATTGGTGCGTTCAAGGTGCGAGGTGGCGTTAATCTGGTATCGCAGATGAGCGCGGACGAGCGAGAACGGGGCGTTATCGCGGCCTCGACGGGTAATCATGGTCAATCGGTGGCGTATGGAGCGCAACTGTTTGGCGTGAAGGCGCGTATTGTTGTGCCAGAGGGTGCAAATCCTGGTAAGGTCGCAGCGATGCGTGGTATGGGGGCCGAGGTGATTTTTCATGGAGCGCGGTATGATGAGGCTCGTTTGTATTGTGAACAATTAGCGCAGGAGCATGGCTACCGCTATATCCATTCAGGAAATGAGCCATTGCTGATTGCAGGTGTGGCGACGGGGCCGCTAGAGATGCTCGAAGACCAGCCTGAACTGGATGTCATTATTGTTGGCATTGGCGGCGGAAGCGGTGCGGCTGGCGCGTGTATCGTTGCCGATGCTGTCAACCCAAATATCCGTGTCATAGGTGTACAATCTGAGGCTGCTCCTGCTGCTTACGAATCGTGGCGACAGAAACGTATGGTAGAGGCTCCCAATCGAACTATCGCTGAGGGACTGGCAACAGCAAGTGCTTTTGAGCTACCCCAGGCGATTTTACAAAAGCATCTCAGTGACTTCGTGCTGGTGAGCGATCCACAGATTTTGCAAGCGATGGTCTGGATGATCGAACGCGCCCATACGCTGGCGGAAGCAGCCGGAGCCTCACCACTTGCGGCGGCGTATCAAATGCGCGATGAATTGCGTGGTAAAAGGGTAGGCATTGTGTGTTCGGGAGGCAATACTTCATTGGAACACCTCAAACATGCCCTGTCTATAGTGGCGTGATGTATCACACGATTGCTCTACTATGTTACAATGAGATGGGAGAGATTAAAGCTGAAATATTGATGTAACATAGTATACAGCTAATGTAAGTAAGAAGAGATATGAACGAACAGATAGAAGTCGAGGGCAATCAGCAAGAGATTGTAGATGCGTCCATTCAAGAGAATATTCAACAGCAATTACAGGCATTTCAGGCGAGATACTCATTTCCTATTGACCAGTTTCAATTGGAGGCGATGGCAGAACTCTCAGAAAACAGGTCAGTCATGGTTGCCGCGCCGACTGGTACAGGAAAAACATTAGTAGCTGAGTATGCCATCTGGCTTGCACAGCAACGCGGTCAACGAGTCATCTATACGACACCCCTCAAGGCTCTCTCCAATCAGAAGTATCGAGACCTGCGTGATATGTATGGTTTTGATGCTGTTGGTCTGGTCACGGGTGATATTGTTGAACATAGCCGTGCGTCCATTGTCATCATGACTACCGAAGTCTACCGTAATATGCTTCTGGAGGATGGGGGCGAACGTTTCGGCATGTTGGGGCCAGCATCGCTCAACGATGTCGGTTTTGTCGTCTTCGATGAGTTGCACTATCTCAGTGATGTCGAGCGTGGGCCTGTGTGGGAAGAGGCGATTGTCTGTTCGCCAGAACATGTGCAGCTTGTAGGGCTTTCCGCAACGGTGAGCAATGCCGAAGACCTTGCGGACTGGATTAGCCGTGTGCATCGTCCCATTTCGCTCATCACTCATGAACAACGCGCCGTTCCCCTCGAACATTATTACTTTCTTGACGACAAGCTCCATCTTGTACAGGATGCGGATGGTAAGCGCGTCGAGAAGTTTCCGAATGTCGGTGGTGAGGCGCGATTAGCACAGATGATGGGACGAGGGCGCCTCTACAGCTTTGATGACGACGAAGATGAGGAAGAGGAAGAGGAATGGCTCAAAGAGAAACGGCAGCGACGCGAAGAACGCGAGCGTAGAAAACAGGCCAAATTAGCGCAGGAACGTGGAGAAGTTCTTTCAGAAGAGAATGATCAACAGAACGAGGCGACGCCAGTGAAGGAGCAGACAAAAGCAAAGCGTCAACCGAAACGTGAAGCTCCCGAACCCGGTGAAGTGTTAACGGCTCTACGTGATGCTGATATGTTACCCTGTCTCTACTTCCTTCCGGGACGGCGTGTTGTTGAAGAGGGGGCGATGAGCGCGGCTTCACATAGCTTCACGACGCCAGAGGAAGAGGCCGAGATACGCGCAGAAATTGATGTATGGTTGACACAACTGCCGAAAGAGGATCGTAAGCTCCAACAGGTTATCTCCCTTACAAGTCTGCTTCCGCGTGGCCTTGCCTTCCATCACGCAGGTCTTTTGCCGGGTCTCAAAGTGCTAGTCGAGACGTTATTCGCACGTGGCTACTTACGTGCCGTGTTCGCAACTGATACACTCGCCCTCGGCGTCAATATGCCAGCACGAACGGTTGTGGTTGGTAGCTTGAGTAAGTTCGACGGACAGGAAATGCGTTTACTCACGCCAAACGAGTATCGTCAGTTGACGGGACGGGCGGGACGACGCGGTATGGATGTGCGTGGTGCGGCGGTCATTCCTTATTCGCCCTGGGAGCCATTCGAGCCATCATTTCAGCGTATTACAGGTGAACTTCTGCCCGTCAGTAGTGCCTTTGTGATTCGCTACAATTCCGTGTTGAACCTCTGGCGGCCCGGTGATGTGCAGTATCTGCGCCGCATCTGTGCATCCAGTTTACGCGAATATCAGCGATATCGCGTCTGGGAAATAAACGAACTGCAACGCCTACAAAAACGCTATGAGAAAGCGAAGAAGCCGGGCAAGAAGGCGAAAAAGAAGGGGCCAATGTCCGCTGAAGCAATAGAGGCACTGGAAAAACGCCGCGAACGTATAGGTGCATTTCCATTGAGCCGTGCTGGTGCTGCGGAACTGGATGGAACCATCTTCGCCTTACGTGCGCTTGGCTACATCGGGCAGGACGATCAACTGACACTCAAAGGGCGGCTCTTGCGAAGCATCTTTCATCAATCAGGCGTTCTGATTGTTGAGTTGATAACGCAGGGTATTCTCGATGACCTGACCCCTGCGGAACTTGCCGAGGTATGTAGCTGGTTTACGTTCGACAGCGACCGCCGTGTGCGAAATCGTAACGTTGTTCACGCGAAGCTAGTGCAGGTGCGTCGCCAACTCTGGCATGTTGTACAACAGGTCAACGGCATCGAAGAACGTGCCAGTTTGAGCTATACATCTGGCATATCCGCCGAATATCACGGTATTGCACTGGCATGGTCGCGTGGTATGTCGCTGGACGGTCTGTTGCGGCGCATCGAACTGGCAGAGGGTGATATCCTTATGTCGCTCAACCAGACGATAGACCTCTTGCAGCAGGTACAGGCTGCCGTTGGACAGGTTCTCGATGCACGCGATATCTGGGAACAGGTTTCACTGACGCTTACAGATGGTGTAGCGAATGACCGCACCCGTCGCCAACGTACCGATGAGTTGGAGATACAACGGACACGCCTCGAACGTCTGCGTCCGTTGCTCGCTCAGGCATCGGCATCGCTCATGCGAGGTATCATCATCCAGAGTCGCACTGTGCCATCTATGGTTGCTCAAATTGGTGAGGAGGCAGTGCCTCTCGATGCCGAAGAGGATCGTGACTCGTTTGACCTCGATGCGCCACAGACGTTTAACGGCGAGGTATAACATAGTCGATAATTAAATATGAATCATGTAGGGCGGTGATTTATCACTGCGCGGCCCTGTTTAAGATGCAAAGGTACATCAGGGCCGTGCAGTGATAAATCACCGCCCTACATGTTATTTGTGGTAAAGATATGTCCATGTGTTCCAAAAAATACATTACTTTGGTCATGCTTTACGCCTAATTCATTGTCAGTAGCGGTTCTCTTGACTAAGATGTACATACAAACAGAGCGATTACAATACATCGAAGTTCCCTAGGGACGGCAACCCTGACGAGATGTATATTTTCACAGGGAACTTCAATGATAAGAAGAGGTTAGAGTTTTCATGAACGCAGAAGCATTACTAGGAACGGAATTAGGAACGTGTACGCTCCAGAGGTTGATAGGGCAGGGAGGAATGGGAGCAGTT
>DAIQNC010000166.1:0-1065 GCA_036788655.1 Ktedonobacteraceae bacterium | reverse complement strand
CGCACAACAATCCCGTCCACGTCGTCTGGTTGCGGTCAAGGTTCTTATGCCGATGGCATCTCTCACCCCGGTACAGCTAGCCGCGTTTCTGGAACGGTTCCGACGCGAGACGGATGCAGCGGCCTCGTTAGAGCATCCTAATATTATGCCTGTGCATGAGTATGGTGAGCGTGACAATTTAGCCTACCTTGTCATGCCCTACATCAGTGGTGGAACACTCCGTGACGAGATGGAGCGCGAAGGACAACTTCCGCTCACACATATCGTGAAATATCTTGAACAGATTGCGGCTGCCCTTGACTGCGCTCATCAGCATGGCGTCATTCATCGTGACATCAAGCCCGCTAATATTTTAATGACGCCAGAGGGACGCCTGTTACTCACCGATTTTGGTCTGGTGAAAATTATCGCTGAGGGACAGACGCCACAGGTACGTCTGACGGGTGAAGGCGCACCTGTTGGCACACCCGATTATATGGCTCCCGAACAGGTCATCGGCGAAGGGGTTGATGGACGCTCCGACCTGTACTCACTTGGTGTGATTCTCTTTCAGATGGTCACAGGCGCAACACCTTTTCAGGGTGAGACCCCTATGCAGATTGCGGCTCAACAGCTTCGCTCACAACCACCTTCGCCACGTTCACTGCGTCCTGATCTGCCCGTACAGGTTGAGCGAGTGATACTTCGCAGTATGTCGAAGAATCCAGATGATCGCTATCCGAGTGGACGTGCCTTCACAAAGGCTTTCCGCACCGCACTTGATGAGACAGGCATTCCTCTGGACACAGGGGCGCAAGCAGCCCTCAATGGCGCAACGGCAGCGCGTTTACTTGTTCCTACAGGCCCATTCGAGGCCGTAAAACCGACAGGAATGCTGCCAGCTATCAAGAGCGAGCGAAGCGGCGGCCTTCTTTCAGGGCAGACCAATATGCTGCCCTCTATTTCAACTACCACATCCCTACCTGCCGCAAAAGTGGATCGAACAGGAGGATTGCTCTCGAAAACGGGCAAGTTTCCCCAGGTAGGTACACATCAAGCTGCCTACGGTCATGCCTCACCTGTATT
>DAIQNC010000165.1:7650-7873 GCA_036788655.1 Ktedonobacteraceae bacterium | reverse complement strand
CTCACACGAAACCATTAAGGCCACCACAGTGTACGGGTCTAATTTATTACACCCTGCAAACCTCATGACAGCGGCGGGGGTCGAACCCGCAGCCTTATGCTTCGGAGACATACGCTCTATCCATTGAGCTACGCTGTCGTTGATGCTAGTATAGCAGGAGAATGGACTAAAGACAAGTACGAGCGAAGAGGCGGATGTTCGTTCAGTGCATGATATCCCCCGA
>DAIQNC010000165.1:1603-7640 GCA_036788655.1 Ktedonobacteraceae bacterium | reverse complement strand
CCCTTTCCCTCACCACAATGCTCAGTGCAACCGAGAATGTACAGGTCTAATTCATTACACCCTTCCCCACCATTCGCATTTGCTCAGGTTATGACAGAACGGGCATCTACGTACAAAAACATGACATCCCCCAAAAGTACACTTTCATCGAAACATGCAACTCTTTCGAGGCTTTTTCGTCTACTTTTGCAGTAACACAAAAAATAGGCGAAATTGGGCAAGAATGTTGTCCGCTTTTTGCCTCATCAATGATTGTACTATGTAGGGGGATCGATATATGGCACGTATCTCTTATTTTATACATGGCCCCATATCGAAAGCATAGTAGCGCAGATAAGGTTAACATGGTGACGGATGTTCAGGGGGATGAGGTAGCCCGTCTGCGTGCAGGGGATGCTCAGGCATTTCGTTCGTTGCTTGAACGATTACAACAACCCATTATTGGCTATTTACATAAACTTGTAGGTGACTCAGAGGTGGCACGCGACCTCGCTCAGGACACATTTCTACAAGTATATAAGGAGTTACCAAAGGTATCTGCGATGTATGCGCTGGATGCCTGGATATATCGCATTGCAACCAATTATGGGTTGCGTTATTTGCAGCGGCGGCGGTTGCGCCAGTTTATTCATTTTTCATTTCATACCGAAAATACCGATATTCCGAGTGAGACGACCTTCGGCACACATACCTTGAGTCATGATGACCTCATGCATATTTCGCAGATGAGTCCGTCGTTTGAGGAGCAAACTGAGCTACGAATGCTCGTGCAATCCACGATGGGCCAGTTGCAGCCAAAGGATGCCGCCTGTGTCATGTTGCACTATGGCGAAGGAATGACCTATGAGCAGATAGCGACTATCATCAACATCTCGCCAGAGGCGGTTCGTAAGCGTGTGTCACGCGGCGTTGTCAAATTTCGCGCCATCTATATGCGCGAAGGGCATGTACATACGCCGACTGGTCAGACCATGAGGAAGTCATAGGGCGTTGTGATTACCAGTGTATCTCTCGCCGAGAGCATGAAACGCCTGCGAGGTATGAGAAAGTATTTTACTATGAATATCTCACCAATAATTTCAATGTGGAATTGTAATGCATCTGTCATAGCTATGCGAAAGTGGAATGCGGCATGAGCGGTGGAGAACAGATACATAACTCGGAAAATAATGACTATTCTGAGCATATTTATGGAAAGGGGAAAGGTACGCATTTTAGCAGGGAGGAGTTGTTCGCGTATCTTCATCAGTCCAACCGGAATGACGATGTATGGAAAGTAATGCATCAACATATGCTGAATTGTTCTGCGTGTCGTGCCGAGGTTGCCGAGCTTGAGCAAGCAGTACATGTACTCAAAAGGGCGTTAAGTCCGCAGAACAATGCATCCTATGAGTCAATTACAGTTCCCGTTATGAAGCTCATACATGAGCAACAACAAACAGGTGCGCGTCGCTGGTTCGGGATGCCGAGTTCAGGATACCTGCCACTTGCTTCGGTAGCAATCATTGTCGTAGTGTTGTGCGCTATCATGTTTGGTAGCATGTGGTTTATGCACACAACGGCTGCCACTAAGCATACACTGGCTCTCACACCAGTATCGACAATTGGTGGTATTCCACAACAGTATGCGACAGTAATACCAACGGTGAAACCAACGTCGATACTAAAGCCAACAGTCGGCACTACTGTTATTCCTCAAAGAGGAACACTCCTGGATTGTACAACAAGTTCCGATATAGGAAAACAACATTTGCATATCTGCGGCAGCAATTTCATCGCAGGTGACAATATCGTCTTTACACTCGTTGATTCAAAAGGAAGACCGATGAAAGGGATTGGCCCGGTACAGGTACAAAGTGACGGGACATTCTCGCAAAACATCTTTATTCGCTCGTGCAAAGATGTTCCTTCTGTCATCTATGCACTAGATACGTCGATAAAGTCTACAGAAGGACAGGCTATAATGTCGAACATCCAGTATGGAAATTGTCAGGTCGGCGTATCAATAAATCAGGTGAGATCAAACAGGTAAACAGAGGACAGGATATAGCAGCACACATAAGTCACAACAGGACAAACAGAACATAATAAAGAACATGTGAGAAGGAAATCATGATGGACGCACGATTAGATGGCAGGGATGAAAGGCAAGGATGGGAAGAGGTAGAACAGGGTGAGTCACAGATACTCCATCAATGCGCGTGGTGCTTGCGCCTCATGAACGAGCAAGGAGACCCCATTGCTTCACGTGTACTTTCCAAGCTATATGAGGCCACGCACGGCATGTGTAACGAATGCGGAGAACAATGGGTCGCCGATGTGATGCGTCTGGATGAAAGCGGCGAATATCAGGAAATGAGCGCACACGAGTTGCTTGCTCGCATCTCGCTCGACGCCGCCTCTTCCTCGCTCATCACTTTGTAGGGGCGTTATAGAATAACGCCCTGAATGCACTCACATTATACACATAGGGATAGGCACACAGAAAGATACACACAGGGCGTTATAGAATAACGCCCCTACAAAAGAATACTACTTCTCTCTATACAGGTGTGTTTGTTCACACCCATACAAAAGGATTGATGGCATTCTCGCTCTATCCCCCCGGAGCGGTAATAGCAAATCAGTCCTTTTGTATGTTATGCAGTCGGGTGGTCAGGTCGATTGTAGAAATTCTTTTATAAAATCGTTTACCGCATCCGGCCTTTCCTGTTGCACCCAGTGACCACTATCGGAGATACGTCGCACCTGTATGTTAGGAACCCACTGCTCCAGACCCTGCGTCAAGGCTATATCGAGCGCGATATCCTGCTCGCCCCAGATGAGAAGCGTGGGAGCGGAAATGAGCGTTTGCTGTCTGCCACCCCGACTGCTACCTGCACCCGGAGTGACATAAGAGCCACGTCGAAAGGTTTCGCGGTAGTAGTTGATCGCAGCAGTCAACGCCCCCGGTTTGCTCATCGCGGCCCGATAATTATCTAACACATCGGGTGGAAAGGCGACTTTCTGTACCGCTGCCGCGTAAATCATTCTCCCGATGGCCTCGGCATGGTTGTAGCTGAGAGCCGCTTCGGGCAACCAGGGGAGTTGGAAGAAAAATATGTACCAGCTTTTGCGAAGCTGCTTGACCGTTTTGAGTTCGCGCTGAAAGGCCCAGGGATGCGGCGCGTTCAGCACAATGAGCCGCTCAGTCATCTGTGGATAGCGCATGGCAAAGGCCCATGCAAGTGCGCCACCCCAGTCGTGCCCCACAATAATCGCCTTCTCACGCCCCAGACCCTTGATAAGCCCCACAATATCGCGTAACAGGTTCGAGACGCGATAGCCTGCGGCGGTACGCGGCTTATCGGTCTCGTTGTAGCCGCGTAAGTCCGGTGCGACAACGGTATAGCCAAGCTCCGCCAGAAATGGAATTTGATATCGCCATGAGTACCAGAACTCCGGGAAACCGTGCAGTAGCACGATGAGTGGCGCATTCTGCGTCTCTCCCACTTCTCCTGGTGGCTCCTGTATCACATAATGCATCCGAATTCCATTCGTGATGATGTCACGGTGTTGCCATGTCTCTACAGTGGTGGTCATTACATCGTTCCTTATCTGTGCGTTATATTTTCACATCTGGGCGTAATAAATTGAGGCCCCGACAGATATCTGTAAAATCTACCTACCTGCCATTATATCTCAGGAGTTTCGGTTCAGGATATGGTGTAGAGGGCATACTGATGGACATGCACAAAGAACGGTGGATATGGTGCGGAGGAGAAAGGGCGTAATGAATTATGCCCGTACAGAGGCTTGTGATGAAAAACATGATGATATAGGGAAGGGGTGTAATGAATTATGCCCGTACATGGCAGGGTTGTTGTAAACGTAACATAGTGAAAAACGTTCCATTTTTGAAAATCTTCGGGCAACTATGTAATGTACGGGCATAATTCATTACACCCTGCTCATCACTACACTATGCCTGCTCAACCCTGACTTGTACGGGCATAATTCATTACACCCTGCTCACCGCTTGACGAACTTTCGGATTATTTGTCAACGCTTATCTTTACGAACCCGACGGTTGGGGATTCGTGTTCGCGTCTCGGTCTTCCACCGCCTGTCTGTAGGCAGCGATATAGGCGTCGGCGAAGTCCTGGACTGCCATTGGATTGCCGCTTGCCTGCTGTGAAGCAGAATCTATCTGCCGTTGTGCGATGGCAAAGGCGTTATTTCTCAAATCAGCGGCATCTCTGTATACGTCAGGATAGCTGTTCTGCACATCCGTATGTGCCATCTGCTGCGGTGTGTTTGCGGAGTTTCCAGATGATTGAGTCATTATATGTATATTCCTTTCTTCCTTAGAAGTTTTTTATACTACAAACACGCTCAGAGTAGGCAGAGAAGTTACAGTTGTTCGCTATCGCAGCGTCCACCATCCTAGCATCGGCGCGAACGTCATGTACAACAGAATGATGTTCAGGAGCAGAATGACGACGCTACAGGCGATTGCCAGGATATTTGTAAGCGGTTTGTTGACCAGTGTTCCCATGATGTCGCGGCGGCGTGTGAACATGACCAGTGTGATGACGGGCAGCGGCAAGGCGAAACTGAGTATAACCTGACTAATCACCAGCGTATTCGTTGGATTGATACCGATAGCAGCAACCAGTACGGCAGGAATCATTGTGACGAGGCGACGTATCCAGACAGGGATGGTGAAGCCGACAAAGCCCTGCATGATGACCTGACCCGCCATCGTGCCGACCGTCGAACTGGACAGGCCAGAGGCGAGCAGCGAAACGGCAAAGATGATGCTTGCCGCGCTTCCTAACAGAGGTGTGAGCGTTTTGTAGGCAATGCCAATATCGGCAATGGTGTTCTGCCCATGCGCGTGAAAGGTTGCCGCCGACATGTAGAGCATCGCTATGTTGACCAGACCTGCCAGCGTCATCGCAATTACCACGTCGGGAATACTCAGTTTGAAAATGCGCTTCGCTTCGCTTTCATTACGTGGAATGATGCGCTTCTGCGTCAGTGAGGAGTGTAGATAGATAGCGTGTGGCATGACAGTTGCGCCGATAATACCAACAGAAAGCAAGATGCTACTTGTGCTGCCTTCCCAGGGGAGAATGGTATGTAGGCCGACCTGCCCCCAATCGGGATGCGAAAGAAATGTCTCGATAACATAACTCACTGCGATTATGCCGACAAGCCCCGTGATGACCGCTTCCAGTGGACGGAAACCACGATGTTCGAGCAGCAGAATAACATACGTAATGACACCAGTAATGAGCGTAGCAATGAGAAGCGGTATGCCGAAGAGCAGATTGAGTGCGATGCTGGCTCCCAGAAACTCGGCAAGGTCGGTCGCCATTGCCGCAATTTCTGAAACAATCCACATAACATAGGTTGTGGGCTTCGAGAAATGTAAGTGGCACATCTCCGCAAGATTGTGGCCTGTTGCAATGCCCAGTTTGGCAGACATGCCCTGGAGCAACATCGCCATCAGGTTCGCCAGCGCAATCACCCACAGCAAGTTATAGCCGAATGAGCTACCACTCTGAATATTCGTTGCATAGTTGCCGGGGTCGATGTAGGCAACGCTGGCGATAAAGGCAGGGCCGAGAAATGGCAGGATAGCGAGTAACCCACGCCTCCGTCCTTCCAATGAGTCACGTGCAGCGGCGCGAGTTTTCGCCTCTGGAATATCTAATGGAGCATTGACTTGATCAACAGACTTGTTTCCATCGCCTCCTTCTGGCTCAAGCGGTGCATTTCGCACTAAATACGTTCTCATAATACGTTTTCGCTCCCCACTGTTGTGATTTTTATTGTTCTCTATATTAATGATAACAGGAGCGAAAAAATATGTCAATGTTTTATCAAAAAAAATTTTTAGTAGCATAAAAACTTCTCAGTATATTTTAATGAACACGGACGCAATGTATGCACATCGAACGAGTTACCAGTGTGTAATGATGGACGTTGATAGATGGAATTGGACATGGGCGGTGTAGCAAGCAGGGTGTGCATAAGTGATGTGGCAAGC
>DAIQNC010000165.1:0-1573 GCA_036788655.1 Ktedonobacteraceae bacterium | reverse complement strand
ATGAACATTTCTTCGTGCGATGGATGTATCTCGTAATGATACATACCATGTTCCCCATTTCAAAACTTCGTCGCCACCGGAGTGTAGGGGTCTGATTCTATCACACCCTGCTTGCACACCCCTACACGGATACAGGTAACGTGAAGAGGATGCTTGCACCACCTGTGGGGATGTTCTCGGCCCAGATGTGACCGTCGTGTGCTTCGATGATGGCTCGCACAATGGCGAGTCCGAGGCCGCTACCGCCTGTCGCAGATTGACGTGCGCTATCGGCTCGATAGAAACGCTCGAAGATGAGAGAAAGCGATTCGGGTGGAATGCCCTCACCAGTATCGGTAACAGAGATGAGCAGGGTATTCTCTTTCATATCCGATAGCTTCTGCGTGATAAGCGTATCCTGTACTTCCGATGACGATAATAGTTGTGAGTTGGATGCCTTTTGTGTATCTATAAATTTCGCGCTGATGGTGACGTTGCCACTGGGGGGTGTATGACGCATGGCGTTATCGCACAGGTTGGTGAAGACTCGCGTCAACATATCGGCGTCGGCCTGAATGACGGGCAGTGTGAAGGGGATGGCATTGCGTGGTTCGACATCGGCTCGCTCGAATTCAGAGGCGAGAACGGCAAAGACTTCATCGACCAGCGCAGCGAGGCGAATATCCGTGCGTTGCGGTTGTAATGCCCCTGCCTCGACCTTTGCCATCACGTGCAGATCTTTGACGAGGCGGCGTAGACGCAATGTCTCGCGCACGATAATCTGACCTGTCGCCTCATACTCCTCGCGGCTCTGGCTCACACCATCGACGAGCGACTCGCCGAGACCAGCGATAGCTGTGAGGGGTGTAGCAAGATCGTGTGTGATGCTCATAATCAGTTCGCGTCGCCACACTTCTTGCTTGCGTAGCTCTTCGATGTCGCGGTCAAGTTGTGCCGCCATCTCATTCAGGCTATTGGCGAGCAAGCCTATTTCTCCTCGCGTATGCGTCTGCACACGTGTTGCCAGATCGCCAGACTCCATGCGACGTGCCGCCTCTGTGAGCGTTGCCAGAGGGCGTGTGATAGTGCGTGAAAAGATAATCGCGGCAAGAGCAGCAAGAACCGCAACAATTGCCGAGACAATGAGAACTGCTCCGCCAACCGCAGAGATGAAGGGGGGAATGGTGTTGTCGGCAGCATAACGCGGAGCCATTACCAGAATACCGACGTTCTGTCCACTCGACTGTCCGCCACTGAATATCGGCTCGACCATAATTGGGCGAGCCTTCGCAAAATTGGCACTGCCAATCTCGCCAAGCGTCGCCTTTCCCTGATGTCCTGTAATGAGGGCTTGACGGAGCAGCGCAAGGTCGCCATTAGCTCCCCGTGAACGCAGTGCCGCAATCAGTGTAGCGCGGAGTGTATCCGTCACGGTACTCTTGTACACCGGATACACAAACTGGTTGCTATCGTTGATGACAAGCAATACATATTGCTCACCCTGTGGTGTGACGATGATGCCTGTAGAGGTGATGCTTCTGGAAAATACCTGCGTTGCGGCATGTATCAGCCGTACACGAGGAGTTCCAGGCTG
>DAIQNC010000164.1:0-7877 GCA_036788655.1 Ktedonobacteraceae bacterium | reverse complement strand
GGCTTGATTTCTACGTGGTCAGCAACACCTAGTTTGCTCGCCATCTTTCGGAGTACAGGCTCATATGGGCCTACACCCACAATACGCAGTCGCGTATCTGGAATTTGTTCCAACACCTCTGGCATAGCGGCAATCAACTGTTGATGTCCTTTGTACTGTACAAGCCGACCGATAGAGACAATCAAAGGGCTTGTGTGTGTTCCGTTTGTGCTGTTTGCTGCACTTTCTATCAGCGAGACATCGGGTAGATGCTCCACACCGTTCGAGATGATTGCGAACTGCCCGTCTGGAAGTCGCAATTCCTTCTGAAAAAGATTCTTCTCAAACGTTGAAACAGCTATTATCTTCACTGCCTGCGCTAAAAGCGGGCGCAGCATTCTTCGATGCAAGCCTCGGAGTGCCTTGCGTAGAGCTGTGACATCCCCACCACTGTGAATAGAAAGCATATAAGGAATATTGGCTCGCTTCGCCGAAAGCATCGTAAGAGGCGGAATAAGATTATTGTAGCCCTGGCAGTGAACAAGTTCCCAATTTCCTTGAGTGATGACACGGTAGATGTCTGGCGCAAAATAGTAGTCCTTATTGGTCGGCCACGCTCGCACACGAAGAATGTGCATGCCCTCGGACTCTTCAACAGTAGCGAGTCGGCCCGTCACATCTGTAGCAAGAATGGTCACGTCAACACCCATTCGCGCTAAACGTTGCCCCACTTGATAGATGTGCATCGCTATTCCTCCCTGCGGATAGGGTGTATAGCGCGGAGCTACCATCAGCACACGCAATGGGCTGGACTCATGTGTCATTCCCTGGTCTCACTTTCTTCTCAGCTTCGTAGTTGACCAATCCTGATTTGACTGTTATTTGTAGTCTGACAATTCATTGCAGACGTGCCGTATTCAGCCGTGATGCACGTCTGCAATGAATTGCCAGACTACAGATAGAGCCGTCAAGGGGCGTACTTATGACTTTTGCGCTGTGCTACGCTCCCGATACTGCCAGCAGTGTAAGTCCTGCTGAAGCAAGTCTTCCAATTTCTCTACGTCCTCGGCAAAATAGGCTTTCAGCTGTGCCTTTGTTTGAGGACTCATCTCCGAAGCAGGGCGTAGTAAGAACTTACTCATAACCTTCCAGGCCAAACCCGGCTTAATACGTTTCGCAAGTGAGTTAGGATTATCGATCAATTTATAGAGGAGCTTATGAAGCCTGCGTGATCTGGGTACTCCCGCCATGTTGTAGCGAACAGAGGTATTGATAACAACATCCTCTCTCACTCCGAGAAAGGCAAATATCTCGCGCAATGCTTGCCCTGGATTCGCGTAGAACTCTTCGTACAGGATGACTTTGACGTGTTCTTTGCCAAACACATCCAGGTAGTGTTGAATCTGGCTAGAATATAAGCTCAGGTCTTTATACCACCACATCGGCTCAAAACCCTGCTGCTTACGCTCTTCCTCCCGACTCAGCCCTTCCTCAAAACTCAGTGTCTCCCGACCATCTCGTACCAGAAGCATGTAGGCACTATAGGCACGCTCTGCCGGTTCACGTAACATCATGATAATCTTCGCGTCGGGAACCGCTTGCGCAATGCGCTCCGCTGTGCCGGGCAAGCAGAGATAGAAAGCTGAAGATTCGCCAACCGCCTTCTCTTCTGTCACATCGGCAAAGAGTTGTGTATACTCGGCCTCATCCAGCATGACCTTCCTCTTCATAACTTCATCGCCTGGACCTGTGCAGGGAAAGTGTTCTGCCGCAAAGAAATGCGCATCTTTCCTTGAAGTGATAAAGATATCTGGATGCTGACTGAGATAGCGATCCAGGGAAGTTGTACCGGACCGTGCTGCGCCGACAACGAAAAAATTAGGCTTCACTTTGGTCTCCTCTTTGCAACTGGCTTCAGGTCAATAAGTGGCCTAAGACCCCAAAGGAACTATAGCATTGCTCAATTCCAATGCACAACCAGAAAAGTGCGCAGTTTTTCAATGGATAGCTCTCCTGAAACTGAGCAAGCAAAAGTACGGGAATTGCTGGAATCATCACCATAAGAAAAACGTAGGGAATTGTGTCCTATCATTGGCTGCCTATTGCAACCTATTTTTGAGTATATTTAGCGAAGTATTTGAGTATAATTACGTACTTATCTTTGGAGTTATGAGGAAGTAGCACTCATGTTATACTAACTGTTTAGAGTAGCCAGTGCTACTTTTAGTGACGCGCTATAATCGATGAAGATGATAGAACTCTTTTGAGTAATATGTTTTTTATAGAATAAGGATACAGGTTGGCTATGTATAGAAGAAATGTGCCACCATCTCGGAGATCTGGCTTACTTCTGATAACGCTTTTTCTCGTCCTGTTTGCGACTTCTTGCGCAAACTCACCGAAAAAACCAACCGCAACATCTGGTACGCAGGTAGCCGCAACACCTGGCACACAGGTGACGGGACCAGGTGCTTCAAATCTTGCTATTCGCGTTTCCGGCAACAAGTTACTAAATAAAGAAGGGCAGACAATCAGGCTCATCGGGGTAAATGTTGCCGCTGGTGTAAGCTGTGTAGCCAGTGGAGGCGCACCTTCTGGTATTATTTTTGCGCCATCAATGACACAGGCGGCATCTGCTATGGCAAGCTGGCACATAAATGGAGTTCGGGTTACGATGAATGAAGACTGCTGGCTAGGCATTAATGGCGTCAATGCTGCCTATTCAGGGGCTACCTATCGCAAGGCCATCATAAATTTTGTCAAGCTGCTACACAGCTATGGCATGTACGTCATTATTGATTTACATGTCAATGCGCCCGGAACGGCTCTGGCAACCTCTCAACAAGTGATGGCCGATGCCGATCATGCAACAACCTACTGGCGGTCAGTAGCCTCAACGTTCAAGGGTGATCCTGCGGTCATCTTTGATGCCTATAACGAGCCGCACATTACCAGTGCAAATGCACAAACGGGGAATCCGTGGCAATGTTGGCGAGACGGCTGCACTATCACGATGCTCGACCAGGGGCATAATCAACCCGTAGCAGGGGCAGCATCCTGGCAAGCACTGGGCATGCAGGGAATAATCAACGCGATTCGCTCTACCGGGGCAACTAATCCGATTATGTTGGGGGGATTGAACTGGTCCGAGAATCTCACACAATTTCTCCAATATCTGCCAAACGATCCACAACATCAACTGATTGCCTCCTACCATAATTATCATGGCCCACACAACACAGAAAGCTACTGGGACAGCGTGATTGCGGTTATCGCACAGCAAGTGCCAGTGATAACGGGCGAGTTTGGTGAGCAAGATTGCCAGACATCCTTTGTCAATCAGTATATGAACTGGGCAGATCAACACAACATTTCCTATCTCGCATGGGCATGGTGGAACCCGACGAGTTGTGCTGCACTGGGTCTGATTTCTGATTGGAATGGAACGCCAAGTGCTTATGGACAAGCCTTTTACAATCACTTCCGGGCAACGAATCCTGTTTCATAAAATACTATTCCGAACTCAGGAGAATTACGTACTTATCTTTGGTGTTGTGAGAGCTTAGTTCTCTATGCTACACTCCCTATGAGAGTAGCAGGTCTCGCGGATAAGACCCTCTGCTTCACCTGTCATTATCGCCTATGCGGACGTTGTAGGCGATAAAAGTTTCGTTCTTGTTAGAGCGAACATGAACTTTTTCGCTATGTAAGTGATGTATAGCATCAAAGGGGTATGTACGAATGGAATCAATCATCAACACTTATATCAGTGGTGAACTGGTCAGCAAGCCGGAGTTTCTCCCTCTTCGGAATAATAGCTCACTACTGGCATCCGGTATTTTAGACTCTCTTTCAGTTCTCAAACTCGTATTGTTCCTGGAAAATCAATTCGGGGTGGTCGTGAATCCCGAAGACTTGATTCCGACGAACTTCGATACAGTCGATGCCATTTGCCCCTATCTTCAAGCCCAGCAACAGGCGCAGAGTGTGCAGTGATGAGTAGGCAGCGTCCGGGAGCATCACTGCTCAAAACGCTAGCTTCGCACGGCACTCGTCTCTATCAGCTTGCTTTGAAGCTGTTGGACTATGTACGTCGTGCAAGACAGCCTCGGCAGGCCCGGCTACTGCATGAGGGGACGTTGTGCAGGCTCGAACTTGGCTTCTACCATGTTGTTATCGTACCCCTGGTCGCTTTCCTGCCAGCACCTCTGGCCTATGGTGTGGCGTATCTGCAAGGGAACGTGCGCTACCACCTGGACAAAGCGAAGCGCAAATACACGTTGCAGGGTTTGGAAGGTGTCTTAGGCGATCAAATGAGTCGCGCAGAACGTATTCAAGTGACTCGTGATATCTTTCGGCTTCGTTCCTGTGAAGCAGTGGATGTCATGCGCATGGCAGGGAAAGGCCGGGCATTGACCGATCTGGTCGAGATACGTGGTCGAGAGCACATTGAGGCGGCTCTTGTTGCTGGCAAAGGAGCCATCCTCTGTTGTGCGCATTTTGGCTCTTACAATAGTGCTTTCTCCGTGCTAGGTGCGCTGGGCTTTCCTATCACTGGTGTTGGTCGCATACCATCCAAGTTCAATAAGAACCGGACGTTCTTAGAGCGTCTCATCTTTCAGGTACTCGTTTCAAAGCCACTGATGCATCACAGGAATCGAGCCAATATTGAGCCACGCGGTCAGCTTCAGACAGCGTTTCAGGCTGCGCAAGTTCTCCGCCAGAATGAAATACTTGGCATTCTTATAGACCCACCAGTGCTTCCCATAGACCGTCATCGTACAATACCAGTAGATTTTCTGAATGGACAGGCTCAACTTATTCCCGGTATGACTACGATTGCCCAGCTTATAGGATCACCAGTGTTAATGACGTTTCTACGTCGTTCACCTGATTGGCGGCATCAGGTTCTGGAGATTTCTCCACCGATGCCAATGGATGGCGATGCCATTACCGCCTTCAAACGTTGTGTAGCTGTAGTTGAAACAGAAATTCGCCAGAATCCCGCTCACTGGCATTACTGGGGCAAATTCGCTCTTATGGATCTGGGGCTATTATCGGAAAAGCTTGAACTTGTACAAAGAACAACGTAGTGAATGTTACGCAACATATCAAGAATGGATCAGTGAAAGACATGTTCTCATCTCTTTCTCGACGCACATGGATTATAGGCTTACTCCTCGTAGTAGTGCTTATCCTGGGTATTGTTGTCAAACTTTTTTTCTTCCAGTACATCCAACCACCTCATTCAGCCTCTGCATCCACCACTAGCTACTCCCTCAGAACTGTCACCTATTGCTCACCTGGTAATGATCCTCAGCTCATGGATATTTATACACCTTCTTCCAGCAAGAACACAGCTATGCCGTTGGTGGAGATGGTTCATGGCGGTGGATGGACAGGAGGCGTGAGAGGTGGTCTTGATTCAATAGGTCCATTACCAGAAGTACCTGCTGCGATGCTTGGGCTACTGGCTGCTGGCTTTGTAGTGACTTCCATTGATTACCGTCTGGCTCCTCAATTTAAGTTTCCAGACAACATTGAAGATGTCAAGTGTTCTATCCGCTATCTACGTGCAAATGCTAACCAGTACCACATTGATCCGAACCGTATTGGACTCATGGGAGCAAGTGCAGGAGGTCATCTGGTCTCGCTTGCTGGACTTGCTGGACAGGACGCAGGCTGGGATATTGGAGAATATACGGACCAGTCAAGCTCGGTGCAGGCAGTGGTCGATATGTTTGGCCCGGAATACATTGCTTCTGGTGTTGGTGATCCCGCCATTGGCAATCCTACCATTTTTGGTTCTAACCCGAACGAACTGGAATTGGCGACTCCGGCACATTACATTTCTAACACACCCAATAGCGATCCGCCATTTCTGATTATTCAAGGTGATAAAGATGACACCGTGCCGCCGTATCACTCTCTCCGATTTTATAATGATCTGCTGAACGCCAACCAGCCTGCTGTTTTACAAATGGTACAAAATGCAGGGCATGGCTTTCTTTCCAACGGCCCTGCTATCATTCCTGCCCCTGCTCAAATCTCAACGATGATCGTGAATTTCTTTGTAAAATATCTGACAGGCAAGTGACACGGACAGGCAAGGCACAGCCCCTACCATACACGGCTCGTCTCATCGTCCTCCAGGCATCTCGTGTATGATAGGGGCTGTGCCTTGCCTGTCCGTGTCACTTGCAAATTGCCCTGTCGCTTGACCCAATAGCATTGTAGAGTCGCTTCGTGTTTCCTATTTTTGCACCACCGACTCATTATAGTGCCAGCAACTCAGGTCTCGATTGAGCAACTCCTCCAACTGTGCCACATCTTCCGCGAAGTATGGCTTGAGCTGTTCATGGAGCCGAGTATCCATGGGAACAGATTTTACGAGCATAGACACAGCTTTCGTTGCCAGCACGTCTCGCAAACGCCAGGGAAGTAGCGATTTGAGTCTTTTTTGTAGAGCGTTCGGCCTTCTAATGAAATTCGTCAGGAGCGTATAGAGTTTGCGTGATTTCGCTACTCCGGCTGCATTATAGCGGACAGAGGTATCAATCACAACGTCCTCGCTCACTCCGAGAAAGGCAAATATCTCGCGCAGTGCCTGCCTCGGATTGGCCGAGAACTCTTCGTACAGGATAATTTTGACGTGTTCTTTGCCAAAGACCTCCATATAGTGCTTGACCTGGCTAGAGTACAGGCTCAGTTCTTTGTACCACCACATCGGTTCAAAGCCCTGTTGTTTGCGTTCCGCTTCCCGACCCAACCCTTCCTCTAAACTCAATGTCTCGCGGCCTTCGCGTACCAGATGCATGAAGGCACTGTACAATCGATCTACTGGCTCACGCAGGAGAATAATAATCTTCGCATCGGGAATCATGTGCGCCATGCGCTCTACCGTGCCAGGCAAACAAAGGTAAAAGGGCGAGGTCTCACCAATAGCCTTTTCTCCCGTCACGCCAGCAAAGAGTTGGAGATATTGCTGCTCATCGTGAACGACGAGCCTGTTCATCCCTTCGTCTCCCGGCCCTTTATAAGGAAAGTGTTCAGCAGCGAAAAAATGCACTTCTTTGCGTGGAGAGATGTAGATATCCGGGTGCTGGTTGAGATAGCGATTTAGAGAGGTTGTGCCAGCGCGTGCGGCACCGACAACGAAAAAGTTAGGCATCATACACTTAGAACCCCTTGTCGGTACTTCTACAAAGTCGTGGATGGCCTTCATAGTAGCTGAAAGCTATAGAAACTATAGCATTGCTCATTTCCGACGAACAACCACAAAAGTGCGCAGTTTTTCAATGGGTATCTCTCCATGCAGAATGCACATACTTTTAAGGGGAATTACGTACTTATCTTTGATGTTGTGATGAACAGGTTATCAATGCTACACTCGTTGTGAGAGTCGCAGGCCATACAGACGGGGTAATTCCATGCTGCCTTCACAGTAACATAGGACTGAGTGTGAGTATTCGGGTGCTGCGCATATTCCAATAAGAACGTTTATTGGGTCTCCATCGGGGAGCTATAGAGGTGCAATTCATTGCACGTGTGCGCTTGGAGACGACGGGTGCAATTCATTGCACCTCTATAGCTCCCCGATAGATAAAGAACGTTTATTTCGCGGACGGGGTGTTTTATCATGGATCTCTCATTTAGTGCAGAACAGCAGGCACTCAAATCCTCAACGATTGAGTTTGCTCAAAAAGAGTTGAATCATCGGTTGCGTGAGCGTGAGCAAGCGAAGGAATTTTCACGTGATGCATGGCGAGCCTGCGCTCGTTTTGGCATTCAAGGGCTGCCAATACCCGAAGAATTCGGGGGCAGTGCAGTGGATATTCTGTCCACCGTGCTTGTGATGGAAGGGCTAGGCTATGGCTGTCGGGATAATGGCCTCATAT
>DAIQNC010000163.1:0-7936 GCA_036788655.1 Ktedonobacteraceae bacterium | reverse complement strand
GATAAATCACGGCACAACATGGGAAAAATGTTCTTAATGATTGTTCGTTTGTAAACTTGTCCCTATTTCCACTCTATGCTATAATCTGACAAGGAAAAATAGCTTAATTCCGCGTGTAGTACGTCTCTCTATATTCGGAGAGGTACTGCCTTGCATCTTGCGATTATACATTTGCTCAAACAGAGACCTGATGGCTTGAGCGATATATAGAACAGGTCATAATCTACTATCTACTGCTATCTCCCCTGATTTAACCACTTGCACATATGTTATGAACAGAATGGAGGTGGTTGAATGGACAGGAAAGGACTATGCGATGATTGATCCCGATAGCGAATTGGAAGCGCGATATCGCTCGGTAGCAGTCACTCCCGACTGGTATCAGACAAATATTCCGTGCCAGGTGGGATGCCCGGCGCATACCGATGTCTCGACCTATATCGGCTTGATTTCCCAGGCGCGTTTCGATGAGGCATATCTTTTGAATCGTAAGGCGAATGTTGTGCCTGGTATTCTTGGGCGCGTGTGTGCGCGTCCTTGCGAGCCAGTATGCCGCCGCAACAAGATTGATGGCAAGCCTATAGCGATTTGCTGGCTCAAGCGTGCTGCCGCCGACCACCGCGAATATCGCCACCATGCCGAAATGCCCCCGACGACAAAAGATAAAAAAGTGGCTGTCGTCGGTGCTGGCTCTGCTGGCATGGCCTGTGCGCGTGACTTGCGTGAGATGGGCTATCCCGTCACCATTTATGAAATGTATCCAACGGCTGGCGGCGTGATGGTCAATGGCATTCCTGTATGGCGTCTTCCTCGTGAGGTGACACGCGAAGAGTGCGACGAGTACATGGAGGATATTGGCGTCGAGGTGAAGTATAACACTCGTGTTGGACGTGATGTGATGCTCACCGACCTGCTCAAAGACTTCGATGCAGTCTATCTTGGTGCAGGATGCTACATCTCGAACCCCCTGACTGGCCCCGATAACAAGATTATTCCAGGTGCAAATCTCAAGGGAGTCGTCGAGGGTATCCGTCTGCTGGAAAAGACCAACTATGGTGAGCCGGGCTTCATTGGGAAGCGTGTTGCGGTGCTTGGTGCAGGCTTCACCGCTATCGACTGCTGCCGTACCTCTGTTCGCTTTGGTGCTGAGAAAGTCTACGTCGTCTATCGACGCTCGAAAGAGGAGCAGCCAACCGACGAGTACGAGGTCGATGAGGCTATGATGGAGCATGTCGAGTACATCTATCTTGCCACACAGACCGAGGTGCTGACGAAGGATGGTATTCACACAAGTGGTGTACGCTTCATCCGTAACAAACTTGGTGATCCTGATGCAAGCGGTCGCCGCCGTCCAGTCTCTATTCCTGGTAGCGAATTTGAACTTGACGTGGATACTGTCATTCCAGCCTTTGGTCAGTATAGCGATGCTTCATGGTTGCAGGCCGAGGAGCTTGGTCTTGAGGTCAACCGCTATGGCATTCCTCTGGTGGACTTCGACACATGGATGACCAACGTTCCTGGTCTTTTTGCAGGTGGCGACTACACGCAAGGTTCGCGCAACCTTATCTCAGCAATTGGTGATGGACGCGATGCCGCTGCTGCTATCAACCGCTTCCTGGGCGGCGTTGATAAGCCAGCCGAGCCAGCCGAAGAAGTCGAGTTGCCTGACTATCGACGCGGTATGGTCGATAACTACGAGTCTATTCCGCATCAACTGATTCCGACGTTGCCAGTGCGTGAACGATATAGCAACACACGCGAGGCGGAGACGGGCTATACGGCTGAACAGGCTGTTATTCAGGCACGTCGCTGTCTCCAGTGTCAGTTGAATATCATGATTGACCCGTCCATCTGTATCCTCTGCTCTGGCTGTGTGGACATCTGCCCCTATGACTGTATTAGCATGGAGGGCCTGTCGCGTGTAGTGAAGGGCGACCCGATGCACGTGGGAGCAGAGACGTGGACAGGTGGCGCGGACATGATTATCGACGAAGAGAAGTGCATTCGCTGCGGCCTCTGCATTGTGCGCTGCCCCACCGATGCGATTTCAATGGTGCAGTTCGAGGTCTCCAGCCCGAATGATCGCTGGTCTGTCTCGAAGATTCCGATGCTGAACGTGCAATAGTACATTTCTGACATTTCGGTAGGGGCGTAATTCATTACGTCCCTATTTTGATTACGTCCCGATATGATTACTTGTACAGGCGTACTACTGTCAGGAAGACACTGAACGAGGTACTGGATAAAGAGGAACCAGAGAGCGAAAAAGAGATACGATAGGCTCTTGCGAAGAGATGTACCTTTCTCCTATAATTCTTGCATCTTATGGCGTCAATAATGATAATACATGAGTGTCAATGAAAAACGCAACTATTCAGTAAGGAAAAATAAAGGATGCTATCGAACATTTATAAAAGTTCTAAAAAGTATATCTTCGCTTGCATGTTGTTGATATGTATGGGTCTGGCTCTGGTTGCCTGTAGTGATGCTTCCAGTGGAAATGGCAATGGAAATGCACAGGGTAACAAGTCAGGAGGAAATACACAAACTGTTGGTACAACGAGTGCTACACAGGGTGGAACGACAACTGTAGCAACGCCAGTTTCAGGAACGCCAGGAAAAACAGGGACATCAGGTAACGGTCCCATTATTATCCTTTCCCCAACTCCTGTCCCCGGTGGGAGTACACATAGCCAACAGGTTGCGTTGAGTGACCGCACACTCATTATCAATAACGTGACGAAGAGTGCAGGGGCAAGTGCAAGTTCGGTGACTATCACGCTCTCAGTCGAAGTCAAGAATACTGGTAGCAAAGCGATTATGAATCAGTCAGACTACTATATATTGACGAGCAGTGAGGGTGATTCCTTCGGTGTGACTTCAAGCCCGACGAGCAGTTTTTATGGGTCTATAAGCGCGAGTAATTCGCACAGTGGAACCTTAGTCTTCCAGATTCCGAGTGCTGCCGCAACAGGGCTTCGCTTGATGTACCGCCCCGAAGTGGCGGCGGATACAACATTCCTTCCCCTCGTTCTCTAATTGTAGGGGTGTTATGCTATAACGCCCTGGTAGCCACACCATAACGCCTGTGTTTTCCTGCCTATGCTTTTCATATTACTCTGAAACCTTCATCGTGGGCTACCAGGGCGTTATAGCATAACGCCCTACAACGCTTTTTGGCGCAGGTATTCTAATACTATGCGGTCTATACGAGCGTCTTCGATCCATCGCTCTTCCAGATTTTCGCGTCCGCTGAAGGCGCGAAGTGCATCACGTGTAGCGTCGTCGTAGACACCACTTTTTGTTCCCTGATAATCGCCTGTAGCCGAGAGCAGTGCTTGAAGTTCGCTGGCACGTTCGGAGTCGATGGGAAGAATATCCTTCGGGTTAGTTGGGAAAAGATAGAGCTTGTGGAGTTGCAGAATGCGCTGTAGCTCTGCAATGGGTGTCGGGTGGTCATCAACGCGCAAGTCGATGAAGCGATCATTGAAGCCACCATACCCACCGTTCTCTTTCACAACCAGCAAGGCCGCCGATTGCTGACCACGACTATCGCCACCTGCCGCCTGTCCCGCCGCGAGAGCCGCTAGAAGACGATCACAGAGAGGGCCAGCCGTCGTCTCAAAGGTGCGTGCCATCGCTTCTACCGTCTCTCGCCCGACGAGAATATTGCCCTGACAGGCGTAATGCTCTCCTACCTGTCCGCCTGCCCACGGATAGCATTGCTCACCTGTAAAGGTCACAGGTGTACCACTCATGCCGACTATTCCCACCTGTCTACTGGCACGTTCCTCATCGGCTTCAAGGAGGCGAGTTAATACTTCCTGCGGTGTGTCGCTATTTTCCAACAGCGTAAGCCCGTGAGGGCCATAGCTGGTATTAGCCCATGATTGCGTTGCTATCGCCCCAACGTTCGCTTTCGCCCATGGAACAACTGCACCTACTGCTAGAAACTTCGATTGCACCGCGATACCCACTTCGCCAGCCTGTACATCACGTGCAACTATTGAAAACGTCATGTCTACCTCTTCCTGAAAATAAGAACGCTTTTTGCGCTTCTTAACATTTTATCATTCATACAGATAGTGTGAATATGAATGCTCCATTAAGAAAATGTAAAAATTTGGCTCTGAACGCTTGACATTTTACGTTATTTCAAGCAAAATCATAAGAAGCCCGTTTCATGAGAGATATGCATGATAGAAGACGTATATCTATCGTGAATGGCGAGTGTACCACCCACCGATCAGTGTAATAGCATGTGAGCGCACAAAGCTGAGGCGTCGTGTAGTGATAGTCTACATCACGGTGCCGCTCGACGAACCCTTGAGTGCCAGAAGAGATGCTATTCGTGATAAGGAGCAAGCATGGTGCGACAGGACTGGTCAGATGATGACCTCGCCCAACGGTTGTGTGAGCGCGATCCAGAGGCGTTGGAGACGCTCATCTCCCGATATTCACGCGAAGTATTTTATTTTATTCGAGTGGTTCTCGATGGCGTTGGAGTTTCTCAGGATGCCGAAGAGTGCCTGAACGATTTATTTGTCGTCGTCTGGCAGGAGATTGAGACATTCGATCCCGGACGCGGCACGTTACGAACATGGTTGACGATGCGTGCAAAATTTATAGCACTGGATCGCCGCCGTCACTTATGTCGTCGTCAAGCACATACGATGCAGTCAGCTGACGAGATACGTCAGTGGAATTCATCGGATGGTTCAAGAAATCATTCATCTGGCTGGGGGGGCTACGAGAGCGATTCGCGTGTTGCGCTTCCGCCGCATCCAGAGTCGAACATGGAGCATTTGCTAGAGCAGAGCGAGAGGCGCGAGGAATTGCGTCTCGCCCTGGCAACGTTGCCGGAACTTGACCGCTACCTGATCTATCAACGCTACTTCAAATTCGCCAGCACGGAAGAACTTGCGGCGAAGACGGGGCTGACCCGTCACGCTGTAGATACTCGACTCTGGCGAGCGCGAAAGAACTTACGCGAGGCTCTCAAGGAGCATGCACATGAGTACGAGCGAATTTGATAGACAATGGGAGGAAGAGAATCTCGATTTCTTATCGTTCATTCGACAAGAATCGAGGTTATCGGAACTGCCAGAAGTATCAGACCTATCAGACTTCTCAGGTCTGACAGACCCGACAGACCCAATATGCCCACAGAATGGGATACCGGGTCTACCACAGGACTTTTCGGAAGAGGATATTGCTTTCGCTCATGAGATGGAAACGATGTTTTCTGCTGAGAACGAAGAGATGCCGCCTTATTATGTGCAAACACTGTTAGAGGCGGATAGTCCACGTTTTCAACCTGCCGAAGAGGGAATCGAATACAAGACGAAGGCGCACGTGTTTCGACGATTGCGCTTACATCGTCGTCTCTTCAAACGGACAAGGCGCACGGGTTTTGCATTGAGTATGCCCAGATTTTCTCGCCCTGTTCTCGCGCTGATGACTGCATGTCTCCTCTTCATGGCGTTCACTATGGTTGCCACTAGTTCATCGTTTGCGTCTGGTCTTGCGATCCTTTTAGCAGGCCCACATAGCGGTGTTGTGCAAATGAATGGGTATCCAGAACAGCATTTGAAGAGAACTCATATGTTCGATTCAGATTTTGCCGTGCAAGCCAAGCAAGTTGATCTGTCAACTGCTATGCAGCAACTACAGTTTACATTATATCAACCATCGTATGTGCCGAAAAGCTATGTACTGAGCGATATATCAATGTATTCAAGTAGCATCCTTGACTGGTCCAATGGCCCAATTATGGAAATGGACTACAGCTACACCTATCCCGGTAGTAGACATGAAACTACACAAATTTCGATTTGTGAGTTCAAGCCGAACGGGCAGGTCTATCAAGTTGTCCAGGTAGGAGCTGCTCAATATGTGCAACTGGGCCGTGATAATAGTGTACGTGCGGTCTACGTTGACGGGCAATGGGTACACATCAATAAGTTCTCACACAATTGGGTCTATGGGAGCCGTAGCGAGATTATCTATGAGCATGATGGAGTGGTGTTCTGGATCGCAGGTACTGACGAAGTAGGCGTGAACCAGAATACATTGCTCAATATTGCGGCATCCTTGCAACCTCTGAATGCTCGCGCAGTTCATATGGGCGCACATATCAACGTCACCGTTGCCGATGATAGCACGAATTGGCCTTTTGCGAATGATGTCGTCTATGAGAATGGTCCCAACGGTTCATCACTGGAAGTGGTCGGAGCAGACCTTTCTTCTGCAAGCTCTCATTCGGTTACAAGCAGTATACAAATTCAACCATAATATGTATAACATCAAAGCATAGCCTCTGCCAACATTCTCATAGAAATGGCAGAGGCTATGCTTTGATGTGCTGGACATTGCTGTTGATTTCTGGTATGCTATCTCTGTAAGCTCTGTCTCTAAAATATTGGTGACAGACACTTATCCAGCAACGTCGCTGGACAAGAACAATCAGTTACCCTCAAAGGAGAGGAAAATGAAAGAACTGAGAGTCGCATCTACTAAACCTCGTGGTATCCCCAGACTTCGGGTTCTCCGTCAACAGCGCGGTATCAGTCTTGGTCAACTGGCGATCCTGACAGGTCTACGGCGCGATACTATTACTCATCTCGAAAATGGACGCGAAGACCCACAACCCTATCATCTGCGCTTACTCGCTCGCGTTCTCGAAGTGCAAGCATACGACCTTGTATCATAGGAACTTAAACGTTCTCTATACATAGCCGATAAATCAGGATGCCCCTTTTCTATACTGAAAAGGGGTATCACTTTTTCAATATGCAAGGTATCCATTCTTCTGAACCATGTAGGGACGCCATCATTGCGCCTCTACATTATTTAAAAGGAGATTCCCTGTATCTCCCCTTGACTTTTCCCTTTGTCATCAGTATACTTTAATTAATTGGTCAGTCAATAAATATCAAGGTATAACATATATGGCACGAACTCCAAAGATTGTGGAGGATAGACGCGAGCAGATACTGGATGCCGCTATGCACGTGTTCGCTGAGAAAGGGTTTGTACGTGCAACCAATAAAGATATTGCACATAGAGCAGGTATTACCCCTGGGCTTATCTACCACTATTTTGAAAGTAAAGAGGCTTTGTTGATGGCAATAGTAGAGAGCCGTTCGCCTCTCAAGATAGAGGCAGCGTTTTCGCCTGAAATGCTCGCTTTGCCAGCGGGAATTCTTTTCCGTACTCTTGTAATGCGTGTTCTGAGTATTGTTGAGACGGAGGACTTTGTTGCTTTTGGCAGAATGATGATACCTGAACTTCTGAACGGTGAGACAGGTCTTCATACACAGTTTGCGCCTATCCTTATTCAACGTATTCTCGGTTTTCTGAGCCGATGTATCGAGGCGAAAATTGCTTCGGGTGAATTTCGTGCTATCGAACCTGCGAACATATCGTTTTACGCACAATCGCTCTTTGGAAGTCTTGTTGCGTTTGTTTTACGACGGCAAGTGTTACGTGATACTACTGCATTAGTGTATGCTCAGGAACAGGTAGCGGATATTGTCGTTGATATGTTTTTACACGGCCTTGTAGCGCATTAAAATTTTTGCCGTGTGTTAATTATTCGGTCAATTAAATAGTGTTACTGAAAGCGGGGCGTACTATGTCGCAACATATTGAGAAACAAACTCCGATGGCAGAACATCACCGTAAGCAGGAAGGTGAGATAAAACAGGTAGAGCAAACGACATGCTGCATCGTTGGAGGTGGTCCAGCAGGAGCGGTACTGGCCTTGCTATTGGCGAGAAAAGGGGTTCCGGTTGTGTTACTGGAAGCGCATATGGACTTTGAACGCGAATTTCGTGGCGATACCATTCATCCACCGACAATGGAGATTATGGATCAACTGGGACTTGCCGACCGCTTGCTCCATATCCAGCATAGTGAGATACGCGAAGGGACA
>DAIQNC010000162.1:0-7953 GCA_036788655.1 Ktedonobacteraceae bacterium | reverse complement strand
GCGCAGGGCAAAATTGGCAACACGAGTCAGCGTCAACAAAGCTTTACCTTGCGTGTGGTCAACCCTGCGACCTATCCAGTAGTGACATCACCGACTTTTTCGCAACCGAAAGACGGAACCATTGCTGATCTGCTGAAAAATAGCCAGGTTATTGCCACACAATCGTTTATCACTCAATATCACAAAAAGATTGGCGATACTTTCGATATTCATATTGCTTCACAGCAAGAGTCAGGGCGTACAGTCCATGCGAAACTTGCTGGTATTGTGCAGGAGAACGGTGTTTTGACACAGGCAGGGCCACTTGTGTTGCTCTCACTCACCGATTATAGGGCGTCGGATCCGAAAGCGGTTGTCACCTTCGATACGATTGATGTCACTACCTCGGCACCTGCTCAAGCTGATACAGTAGCGAAGGAGATTCAGAGCCATTTTCCGGTAGCATCCGCACAGACGGCAGCAAGTGCGCTCAAACAGCAACAAGCCTCGATTGACAATGTGCGCTACTTCCTCGAAATCGCGGGTTTACTCGCGTTGCTCATCGGGGGTATCGGTATCGTCAACACCATGCAGGTACTACTCTCGCGTCGCAAGACGGAGATAGCGATGCTTAAAACAACGGGCTATCGCCGTTTCGACCTCTATCTGCTCTTTGGTTTAGAGGCAGCAATGCTTGGCCTGATAGGTGGCGTTATTGGCTCATTCGCGGCAACAGGTGTGAGCTATCTTGTGCGTAACCTCGTGCAGCAAACCTTCCAACTGAACATTCCATTTGTCATTAATCCCATTAATGTGCTTGGTGGCGTGGCAATCGGTCTGGTAACGGCTCTCATCTTTGGTCTGTTGCCGATTGTGCAGGCCGCGAATATTCGCCCATTGAATGTCATTCGAGATATGCCGGAAGGGTCGGGAGCGGGAAGTGTCTTGCTTACCATTTTCCTTCTTGTCGTTTTATCGGTACTCTTCTGTGGTCTGGCAATAGTCATTCTCAACAATAACGTCTTCCTGGGCATCGTCTCCGTCTATGGGACATTCATCTTCCTGGGCATTCTCAGTGGCTTACTTGTGTTGGTCGTACTTGTCGTGAGTCATCTCCCCGTGCCGGAACGCCTGAACATTTGGTTACTTGCACTGGCGATTATCGGTATCGGTATTGCTGCACTCGCATTTAAGGTCTCACAGACATTCAGCATTTTGATAGGTATTGTCTCGTTGCTCGGCCTGATTGTGATGTTTCTGCCGCGTCCAGGCAAGGCGACGACGAAGATGGCATTTCGCAATCTTGGGCGGCAACGCGGGCGCACGACGACAACGATGGTAGCCCTGTTCGTGGGCGTCTTCACCGTCGGACTCATCCTCGTTTTAGGTCAGGACTTGCGCGACAAAATCAACAATGTCCTTGCCACCTCGCTGAACTACAACGTCGTCTCGATTACCTCGAACAAGGATACGACGACGCTCCAGAACACGCTGCACACCATTCCAGGTCTCTCAGCATATCAGGAGCGCAATCTGACGAACGTGGTAGCGGTCGAGATAAACGGCACACCGATACAAAATCTGCTCCCGAAGGATGATACGCAAGCATCGACAAATAATTTGGGACGCGGTGGAACGCTCTACTTTTTGAGTGGTATTGAGGGCTACAACGTGGGTAACAATCAGTTCCCCAACAATATTAGCATCCCTTACGGGCGTAATCTGCGGGCAAGTGATGCCGGAACAGATAATGTGCTGGTCCCATCTCTGCTCATGCAGGATGCTCCACTGCATCTCCATGTTGGTGACAAGATTACCTTTGCCAGCATCGATCACAGAACGCTCAAAACGGTAACGATTGTAGGCGGCTATGCCTCGTCCGGCTTTGGCTCGAACCTGTTGCCCATTTTAGGAACGTCTGACACGGTGAATGCGCTTAGTCCGCCGGGATTTGATCAGTCAGTGTTCTACATGAAGATCGACACGGCGAAGGTCGGTACTGCCGTAAACACTATCAGCAATGCCGTACCGAACGCCTATGTTCTTAATCTCGCCAATATCGGCAACACCATCAACCAGATATTGAGCGACATCTTGCTCACTCTGACGACGATAGCCTCGCTCTCGCTGTTAGCAGGAGTTATCATCATCGCAAACGCGGTAGCTCTTGCAATGCTGGAACGCAGACGCGAACTGGGCATCCTCAAATCTGTCGGTTATACAAGTGGGAACATCCTCAGTGAGGTACTCATCGAAAACGGCTTGATTGGTGGCATCGGTGCATTCCTGGCAATCGTCATTGTCACAGTGGTAACAACACTGCTAGGCAACCTTGTCTTCAAGTCTGCATTTGGTGTGAGTAGCCCTATCGCACTTGCCCTTATTGGCGGTGCTGCCCTGCTTTCGATGCTAGTTGCGGCACTGGTAGCATGGGGAGCCGTGCGTGTGAGGCCATTAGAAGTGTTGCGTTACGAGTAATGCTGCCCAAATTCGTAGAGCGGTGATTTATCACTTGCGTACCATATCATTGAGGACGCAAGTGATAAATCACAGCTCTACGAATTTGGGCAGTCTTAAGGTTCTTTTCGCGTAATACTTTTTATGCGGTCAAACCCTTTATCATAAGAGTAAAGAAGGTGCGAGCCTTGTTGCTCCATAGAAGCAATAATCAGCGTATCACCAAAATCGAGATTTGTAGAGGCATATAATTCGAGCGCACGTAGAACACTCTGGCGATTTCGCATCTGAAATTGTGGTAGGCGAACAAGTGTGGATAGCATTTCTCGAATATCATTGCGCGGAATGTGATAAAGTCGTGGTGAGGAAAGCACGTATACTGCGTCAGCAATTACTGTATCTGGAGCATGAACGGTTAATAATCCTTGCTCAACCTGTTCAAATAAGATGGTTGCTGCCGCCTGTTTCACAGGGTCATCTCCGGTCAAGAAACGAATGATAACATCGGTATCAAGAAATGGTTGTGCCGTCATTTGTCTGATTTGTCCATATCAGCAAAGCGGTCTTCATAAGCGATTTGCTGCATTTCTTGTGACGATAAAGGACGTGATAGGCTGCCCGCAGCCCCACGTAACGATGCAATGGTCGGGTACTGAGGCACTCGTAACCGCACTATCCCATCCTGATCGATGACAAAGGCAATTTTATCGTTCGTTTTGATACCGAGATATTCACGAACTTCTATCGGAATAGTCACCTGTCCTTTACTGGTTACTGTAGAAACAATCTCATGCATCTCTATATGTCCTTACTATAACCTGCTGTAAGTAAGGAAACTATATCATTTTTCCTTACTTGCTGTCAATGTCATATAAGATGAAGCAAATGAAAGTATACATACTTCTGGGGACAATTACAGAGCCATTCTCAATAAAGAAATGCCATCCACCAGATAAATGGTGGATGGCATTTCTTTATTGAGAATGGCTTTGCATTAGACAATCTTACGCATACCACGCAAATTGCTCTCTGCGTTCCCATTCCACACTCTCAGGCTCATCACTACTATTGCGACCCCGATACAATGCTGCAATATCAAAAACGATAAGTAAAACTAATAAAAAGATGATAGTAAGCATGTGCTTTTCTCCTGTCGTGACTTCGTATATACCATTCATCTAAGAGATAGTGTACAGTGAATTTGTGATAAAATATAGTGAAAACGTAAAGTATTTTAGCTCTTAAACTTAGTAAATGAAGGGAAAAACGCATTATGGCATTGGAATTTGAGCGGCTATTGGACGAAACTGGCTGGCTATTATTAGAGGAATTGCAACAGAACGCACGCCTCTCGTACAGTGAATTGGGACAGCGCGTGGGCCTCTCCTCGCCAGCCGTTGCCGACCGTATTCACAGGATGGAAGAGGCTGGTATTATCACCGGATATCGCGCCGAAGTCAATAGAAGTAAACTCGGTTTGCCCGTCACTGCCATTATTCGCCTGAGTAGTGTCCCCGGTCAAAGTTGTACGCTGGTATCGCAGCGCGTCAGCGAGGTAGCGGAAGTGCTGGAATGCTATCGTGTCACAGGAAGCGACGCAGTGATTGTCAAAGTTGCGGCAACCTCTGTGGATCATCTGGAACGTATCATTGACCACGTAACCATATATGGACTGCCTACGACCTCGATTGTCCTCTCCAAACCAATGCGGCGACGCATCATCACGAAAGCAATTGTTGAACGAGGCGAAGAGGCAGATATAGAGGTACAAATGGAATAATGTCTCTCTTAATAGCCCGGATATCCATGTTATAATTGAACGTAATGCTGTAAACGCAAGAAGCTAGCTGAAAGAGCAATATGTATGGCTTTGGAACACGTTCCGTTTATGAGCGTCGAAGAATACTTTGAACTCGATGAGCAAAATCCTGATGTTCGCTACGAGTATCTCGATGGCTATGTCTACATGATGTCGGGCGGTAGTGCCAATCACGCGATGATTGCTGGAAATATTCATGCTATTCTGAGAAACCTGCTTCGTGGTAGCTCTTGCCGCGCCTATAACTCAGACATGAAGGTGCGTGTCTCTGCAAATCGCTACTTTCTTCCTGATGTTACAGGCACCTGTGACCCACGTGATCGGGGAACAACGACTATTATTCAGTCGCCTCGCCTTGTTGTTGAAGTGTTATCACCAGGTACAGAGGCACGTGATCGGGGAATAAAACTTCAAGCATATCTTGCGTGTCCATCCATAGAAGAATATGTGCTGGTGAATTATCGAACCATGAGGATAGAGAAATACCATAAAGAGCAAAAAAGATGGATGTATGATGCCTATGAAGCAAGAGATGAGGTCGAGCTAGCATCTATCAATGTACATTTTCCTATAGTCGAAGTATATGAAGATGTGATTTTTGATGATGGGGAACTCGATATACAATGAATGTTTATCTTAATTTATCAATACTCAGCACTGCTCGTTTTTATACTTCCCACAAAATCGCGGCTAGCTCCTCTAAACTCTTCACATCACGAAGTTCAGGTCTCCTCTGAAAGAAGCGTGCAAGGCTATCGAAATATCGCATCAGTTGATAGCTCATGGAGATATGCACAAAATTTGCGCGTAAGTGGTGTTCGGGGCCGTAGCTGTCCAGAAAGACACGCAACAATTGTTTATCTGCATGAAACAAGCCCATATGCAGTGCAATAAGGTCGTAGTGCCAATCACCAACTATAGCGTCTCCGAAGTCGATGATACCTGTTGTATGCCAACGTTTCTGGTCATCTAAAAAGCCAAATACATGATCAGCATTCAGATCACAATGCAACAAGTGAGGTGTTGTGTGAATATCGAAGAGCATATTCATTGGTAGCAGATAGCCCTCGATTTGTTCAATCAAATGTGTTGGAAGCGTTCCCCAATCTTGTTGACGCTCGACACACGTTCGTCTCTGTTCCTCAATTGCTTCAGCAAACACACTCCATGTTGGCTTAAAAACGCTTGATTGAGAAAGATTTAAATTGTGAAGTTGGCGAAGAAATAGTCCAAGTGAGTCTGCGATAGAGAGCAAATCGTCGTAACATATCTGTTCGTGGATTTCGACAAGACCTGTGCCAGAAATGACGTTTGTGATGAGATAAGGCCACGCCCATTCATCACCTTTAGAAAAAAGATTGCCGTGTGCGATAGGCTTAGGCACGGGTATCGAGAGCAGCGGATTATGTGAAGAGAGATGATACAGGTCTGTTTCGACAGCAAGGCTCTCTGCACCGCCGAAATAGTGCGTGAAAAACTTGATAACATATTGCTCGTCAACGATGAAAACAGGGTGTGTCCCCGGAAGTCCGCTGCGTATGTGTTGGCAAGGCTCTATATGATGGCGTGAACAAACTTCTTTGACGTATGGTTGCCAATAGGTTATGTCAGTGAAATGTTTCCCATAAGTCTCTATGTCTGGAAAATGTGGATAGTGCATGGTTTTTATCAAACGAAAGAAATACTACAACGGCAACGCAATAAGCGGTATCTCCATCTCCTCGCGTGTCAGCCCACCGTGATGCCCCAGAAAGTGCATGTTCTGTTTGCCCTCGGTGAACCACCACACCGTTTCATTCTTGTATGGAAGAATAACGACGTTTCCAAGACGGGCTAACAGCGTGGGCGAGACAGGTTGTGTGCCGAAAAAGTATTGATCGAGCAACTCCTGAGTGCTATAGACTTCTGCATGTCCTGCGAGCCGTTCGCGCATCTCAGCAATGAAGCTATTGACATCTTCATCTTTGATATAGAGAAACATGTCTCGTGGTGAACCAGCATGGGTAATTGGTTTTCCCTGCTTATTGGTGCGTAGATAGCGTTCGATATCAGGAATTTGCTTGTTCAGATAATAGGTCGTCTTCGGGTCAACCTCGACTTGCCCATGATCGGCGGTCAACAGCAAGAGTGTGTTTTCTAGCTTTCCGTGGATACTTTGATAGAAGAGTCCATCCAATGCAGAGAAAAAATTATGCACAACGGTCTCAAACTGAGTTGAGAATGGCCCATAGTGATGACATGCCTCGTCTATGCGGTCAAAGTAGAGAAAATAGTAGGCCGGAGTAGCTTTCTCTGCTTGCATGAGTTCAGGCAGGTAGACAAGTGCTTCCTGAATGCTGTGATAGGGATGGACACGCGCACCTCGAAACACAATATCCGAATAAGTCGAAGGTGTGTATCCCTTGTATTGCAGGATATGCGATGTTATGCCCTGTGATTGTAAACGCTGATAGAAGGTTGTTTGAGGAAACAGTGCTTCTGGTGGTACATGAGATGTTCTGAGTGTCTCACGCTGAAGACCATCATGTGCGTAGGAGTAGAGAAGTGGTGTGATACGGTCATCGACAAGGGGTTCGTAATATGTCCACTCATAGACACCGCTCTGTCCAACAGGTAAACCTGTGTGAATACAGGTGACGTGTGCCGCCGTTGTCGAAGGGAATTGCGAGGTCATCTTCGAGATCACACCTTGTTCGAGTGCAGTTCTGAGAAACGCATACTTCTCCGCGTATCGCTCGAAAAAACGCCATCCAAAGGCATCGACAAAGAAGAAAATTATACGATCATAATGCGTAGGAAAGTTACCGAAGACATCGAGAGGCAGTGTGGAGTGTCCGTTACCTGTTAACAGATATTCGATAGTTGAAGGCAGATGAGCAAAGCAATACGAGTCGTAGCGCGGACGTATGAACGAGGATGAAAACGCCGAGTTGTTGCTGTCGATGGTGGCAACTGATGTGGTATTGAGCATGGATGTCTCTAGCTTTCTGTGAGCAACAGGTTCTTCTACAATCCTTTGTTGTGGAGAGTATTGTTCTAACTATACCATGTTTAGATAGGGGATGTGCAGCTTTCTTTAAGATGAAGTATCGAGACTATTATAGTAAATAGTATGAATGTTCGATCATCATGCTGTACATTGGGGGAGAGTTACGGTGACAGCTTACCTCGTGTGACCTCATGATGGATCATTTCTTGCAACTTCCTTTAGGGGCTTGACCTGGAGTAAACTCCATATTGTATGCTTGTCTTGCAATCGGAGAGAAGGAGGCAATGATGAACACAGGACTATCAATCCAACAAGTCTCGTCGATAACCGGGCTCAGTATCGATACCTTGCGTTACTATGAACGTTTAGGCCTTCTGGCTTACACGAGGATTAGCCGTTTGCCGAATGGACATCGACGGTACAGTGATCTCGACCTGGAGTGGATTGATTTTGTCAAATGCTTACGCTCAACGGCCATGCCCATTGCTGAAATGCAGCACTTTGCAGAGATCACGCGACAAGGAGACTCAACGGTGAAAGAGCGACTCCAACTACTTGAATCTCACCGGCGCAAGGTCTTACTGGAACTGCAAGCAATGCAGCAGACATTGGCGCACATCGATGCAAAAATCGTTCAGTATCGTTTGCTTGCGAGCGAACAATCAGCCCCGTCGGTTGAAAGTGAACAGTCAACGATGTTGCAAGAACA
>DAIQNC010000161.1:4838-7958 GCA_036788655.1 Ktedonobacteraceae bacterium | reverse complement strand
ACACCGTATTCTACCAGGATTTAGCGAGATTGCGGGCCTTGCTCCCTTTGCTGGTGGTGTTGGCTTCTCAATCAAGCGGCATGGGAGTCACGAGTTGATTATGTACACGGGTGGTGATGGAGCAGTGGCAACCAATGATTTCAATGTGTTGCTCCGTCAAGCATCCGTGTACAAACTTCCTGTTTTCATCGTTGTTGAGGATAACGGGTGGGCTATTACGCAAGAGTCCTCGGTTCAATGGGCAGGTTCGCTGGTGGAGATGGCGAAAGGCGCTGGCATCTATGCCGAAGAGGTCGATGGAACCGATGTCATGCAAGCATATGATGCCACCCGAAGACTGACGCAACGCATTCGTGAGGGGCAAGGGCCATCTCTCATGCATCTACGCCTTGGCCTACTCGATTCGCATTCCAGTAGCACGGATATCAAAGCGTACCGTAAGAAGGAAGAGATCGAGCTAACCACTGCTACGAAAGACCCGGTAAAGAATTTTGGAAACTGGCTCGTCGAACATGGCTATCTTCAGGAAGGAGATATTGCCCGTATTCGCAAAGAGATTCGCACCGAATTAGAGCGTGTTGAGCGAGAGGTACTGAAAGAGCCGGAGCCAACGGCTGACCGTGTGATGCATCATGTGCTACATGTTCCACAGTGGCGCGAGAATACACCGCGTGGGGCGAAACGTCCAATAACCATGCTTGGTGCTGTCAACGAGGCTCTGTTGGAACTCGCACAGCGTGATCCCGATTTTTTTGTATATGGACAGGATGTTGGTAGCCCGAAAGGTGGCGTATTCGGGGCAACGTCAATGCTTGTGACACAGATGCCCGGACGTGCTATGAGCAGTCCGTTGAATGAGCAGTTGATTGTGGGTATGGTGGCAGGGGCTGGTATGAAGGATGGGAAGGCACGGTGTGCCGAAATTCAGTTTGTGGACTACCATCAATCGGCAACGCAAACCATTCGCCTTGCCGCCCGCATTCCGTATCAAAGTTACGGAGATTGGACTGTGCCACTCATTATTCGCACGAAGTCAGGAAGTGGGGGTGGCGGCCCCATTTCTAGTAGTGGTTCTGGTGGTGGCGCGTTTGGTCACTCGAATGCAGGCGAGCAGTGGTTCACGAATGTGCCGGGTCTGATTACCATTTGCCCGTCTACTCCGTTCGATGCGAAAGGGCTACTTTTAGAAGCTGCTCACGCTCAATCGCCTGTAGCATTTCTTGAACGTGGTCGTCTGTATCGTTCTGAGCCACCGAAAGATAGCAATGGTTCACTCATCATGGCGATGGCGGAGTATTGGAATGTTCCAGATGGCTACTATACGCTCCCCATCGGCAAGGCTCGTCGATTGCGCATTGGTGAGGGAGAGACACACCTTGCGATTATCGCATGGGGAACGATGGTGCTTGAGGCATGTACAGCATCTGCCAACATTGTCAACCGCATAGGCGGAGCTATCGAAGTTGTAGACCTTCGCACACTTGCACCATTCGATGAAGAGGCTGTTGCCGAGGCAGTGAAGGAAGCAAATCGCGTCATGGTCGTGACGGAAGAGTCCGACTTAACAAGCTTTGGTAGACATATTCACTCCTGGATAGTCAAACACTGCTTCTATGACCTCGATGGAACACCGGAATTCATCTCAGCACTACCAGCTCCGGCGGCTGCATATAACAGTGCCGAAGAGGATGCTTTCTTCCCAACCGCAGTGACGATTGAGGCAAAAATTGAGGAGTTGTTGGCGGAGTAGGATGAGATGACCGGGGCGCGGGCACGTTACCCCGATAATAGACGTTCGTGGTGTCAGAGTATTGTCGGGGTAACGTGCCCGCGCCCCGGTCATCTCATCTAAAAAAACTCTCGACTACTTTCAGAAACTGTGCTACACTTCGTTTAATACGTAGGGATGAAACGAATGAAAGTCCGATGAGGAGACATTTTTATGATTACTTGTACGAATTGTGGCACAGATGTGACGGGCAAGAAGTTCTGTCCAAATTGCGGAACGCCTGTTCATGCGGCTACTCAGGCGACGAACGCTCCTGCTATGACGGCATGTCCGCGTTGCGGTGGAGAGGTTTCCAGTAGTGCAGCTTTCTGTATGCACTGTGGAACGGCTCTCAAAGCGCAAACGGCTCAAAGCCAGCCTGTTCAATCTGCTCAACAGCCTCAACAACCAGCATATCAAGCATATCAGCAAAATGCAGACCCTTCCTATCAACAGGGACAGTATAATCAGCAACCGTATTCGCAACAGCCATATCAGCAGAACCAGCAGCCGCAGTACGACCCTTCACAATATCAGCAGTATTCCCAACCGCAGTACGATCCTTCCCAGTATCAGCAGTATCAACAGCCCCAATATAGCCAGTACAATCAAGGTGGATATCAGCAGCCACAATATCCACAACAACAGTATCAGCAACAACCATATCAACAGCCATATGCACAGCCGCAGTATAATCAGCAATATGGTCAACCATACCAGCAGCCGCAGTATGATCCATACAATCAGGGTGGCTATTCACAGCAACCAATGACGCTGCGTTGTCCTGTTTGTATGGCGATGGCTCCCATTGGGACACCAAATTGCCCCAGTTGCCATACGAACCTTGCAGGAGTTGTTCCTACACCTGCGAATATGCCAGTGCAGGGACAACAGGGTGGCCTGGGAGGTCTCTTTCAAGGCAATAACGGCAAAATGGCGATGGGTGCGCTTGGTGGAGCGGCGGCTGTCCTCGGCGGAGAAATGTTACTGCATGGCATTGAGGGTGGTGTCGAACGCCGTGACGATGATATGGGTTTCGGATACGACGGGTATGAACACCGTCATCACCGTCGTAGAGAAGATGAGGGCTTGCTTGGTGGCCTCGGCGATATCGCTAATGATCTCGGCCTATAAGCTCTTCTCTGGTGTGAGAGCGATGTCTTTTCGCTCTTGCACCTTCATCAGTATTCTTTACCCCCCAAATTGGCTATATGCTCATCTATTCTCCTGTCATTTTGTTGCGACGCTGTAAGAAAGCGTCTATAATGCTGTGAGAAACTATGAGATAGTGTGTGTTGATGTATATAAATCGGGTCTTCATCCTGATGTAGAGGTGCAATTCATTGCGCCTG
>DAIQNC010000161.1:0-4828 GCA_036788655.1 Ktedonobacteraceae bacterium | reverse complement strand
CGCTCTGAGACAACGGGTGCAATGAATTGCACCTCTACATCAGGATGAAGAAAATTGAGCAAGCATATATGAACTATCAGCGAACAACGCTACAGAATGGTCTACGTCTTCTGACAAGGTGTATGCCGGAGATGCGCTCCGCAAGTGTCGCCTTTCTTTTTCAATGTGGCTCACGCTATGAGCAAGATGCACAGGTCGGTGTGTCGCACTTTATTGAGCATATGTTATTTAAGGGGTCGCGTAACTATCCGACGGCGCGTCTCATTTCTGAAGCTATAGAGGGTGTTGGTGGCACATTCAATGGAAGCACTGGTAAGGAACTGACAAGTTACACTGCGCGTGTTCCTGCCGAAGATTTGCCAGAGGTGATGCATGTCCTCGCTGATATGATTCGGTATCCCTTGTTCGAGAGCAATGAGATTGAGAAAGAACGTAGCGTGATTATCGAGGAATTGAGTGCGACACGTGACGATCCGCAGGAATGGTCTAATTTGCTGATCGACGAGACGATGTGGCCCCATCTTCCTCTGGGAAGAGACGATGCTGGTACGATAGAAAGTGTTTCGCGTCTAAGCCGCGCTGCTATGCTCGCGTACATGAATGAGCATTATCGTCCGAATACGCTTGTTATTAGTGTAGCGGGTAATGTGACACACAACCAGGTGCTTGCGCTTACTCAAAAACTTTTCGATGATTGGGCTGCTGGTGATACAGACCACTATGCGGAAAGTATGCCACCACAGACCACTTCACCTGTGCGGATGATTCAAAAAGACACAGAGCAGACAAATATTTGTCTTGCAACACTAGGAGTAGGCTATACATCTCCTGATTATTATACGTTTGTTCTTATGAACTCACTGCTCGGTGAAGGTATGAGTTCGCGTCTCTTTCAATCAATTCGTGAAGAACAGGGTCTGTCATACGATATTGGGAGCTATATCAACAGTTATTTTGAAACAGGGAGTCTTGTAGTGAGTGCAGGAGTAGACCCTGAGCAAACAGAGAATCTCATCCGTGCAGTGGTCACGGAATTACAGCATTTATGTGATGTAGCAGTACCAGATGATGAGTTGCGACGCACGAAAGCCTATGTGCGCGGAAGTGTCCTTCTAGGACTGGAAGGAACGCAGCAGGTGGCTTCATGGTTGGGGAGCCAGGAGAGCTTATATGGTCGCATACGCGAGACAAATGAGGTACTGGCACAGATTGATGCTGTCACATCGAAGGATATCCAGCGCGTGGCGCAAGCTTGTTTTACATCCCAGTGGCGCCGGCTGGCAATTATCGGACCAGATGCTCCTGATAGAGCCGCTTATTTTCAACACCTGCTTTTGCATGCGTAAAGTGGGAAGAGGAGAATGCATTCTATGACACAAGTGACCTTACGTGAATATTTGCAGAGTATAGAGGATGCTCTTACCTCAGAGCAAGTTGAGGATGCGCTGAATAAGTGTCAATATGTGCAAACTCAATTTCCTGATGCATTAGAGGTACAACGGCTGCTGGGTGAAACATATCTCAAAAAGAATATGGTTCAGGAGGCGCAACTGGCATTTGACTGGGTCTTAACGAATGACCCTGAAAACGTGGTAGTTTATTGTGACCGCGCTCTCATTAGCGAGCGTATGGCTGATTACGAAACAGCCCTCGATTGTTATCAGCAAGCATATGAATTAAGTCGTGGCAATAGTGCCATTCGTCAGCAATTCAATGTATTGAGTTCTCGCACAGGCCAACAAGGATTTATGCTTTCACGGGCAGGTCTCGCTCGGCTCTATATGCGCGGTGATTTACTGCCACAGGCAACCCAGGAATGGGAGATGGTTTTGGATATGACGCCTGAACGTCTCGATGCACGTACTGGTTTGCTCGAAACATACTGGCGCGAAGGACTCGATGAACGTGTTGAGCAACTTGCACATCAGATACTACGCGATTTCCCGGAATGCCTCAAAGCTCTCCTGTTGCTTGCCCACGTAACTGCTCCACGAGACATGCGACAAGCACGTGAGTTGATTCAACGGGCGGAAGTGCTAGACCCCGATCTTGTAATGGCACGTGAACTCTTCGGAGATGCTATCGCTGCCCAACCTGGACATCCTTTCTGGAAATTAATCAACAAGACTCCTGTTGTTATCGAGCAGGTTCTTTCAACCAGGGGCGTCGAGCCAGAGGTAAGCAATCCACAACGTCTGCCAGTTCCAGATATGCGTGAACGTGAACAAGTGCTTGTGCCAGATTCACTAGCTCGCCCATCTTCACCTTTACCTCTCGATGATTGGAAGGCACTTGAGGGATGGCAACCTCTGGAACATGCTCCTGACGTGCCGCAGCAGATGTCCCCGTTTCACGATCTATACGCCTCCCTTACAGGGCAACAGGATATTGCTCACAATGCCTTTTCTCAAGAGTCACTTGAAGATAGACCAACCATGCAGTTTCAGCAGCAGTCTATTGAACAAGTGCCGCAAGGTCAGCAGGAGCTTCCATTTGATAGTGTGTCCCTTGCTATGACGAGTGCTGAGACCGTACAAAAAGAAGATATTGCACCTCAACACGATGCGTGGTCATCCTCTGCTCATGAATCGCAAGATATGCTATCCTCAACTCCCGCATGGCTCAGTATGCTCACTCAGGATGAGCCTCAAATACAGCAAGAGTACCCGAATCAAGGACCATCTGGAGAACAAGCGGTAGAAGCGACACATCTTGATGCGTTGAGTGCTTTAAGTGAGCCGGGTTCATTGGAGGGCACAGATACGTTTGAAGAGAGCAATGATGCCTGGAAACTTGCACTTCAAACCTCTCTTAATCAGCCAGAGACGAGTAGCGACGATGAGGAAGAAGAATCTTTCTTTGGCCCTGCATGGCTCAGGTCTCTAGGCGCAGCATCTATGAATGTCGAGCCTCAGCCGGAACAGGCTGTCGAGTCGCTCATAGAGGAAGCTGCTATTCCAGAGCCAATGCAAGCTGTAGCGTCGGAGCCTGTAGAAATCACCTCGGAAGCAAGTGTGTCATCGGAAACTGAAACAACATCAACCATGTCCGATCCCTATGAGTGGATTCATTCTTTAGCAGCATCAGCTACATCCTCTACGCTCAGTAAGCAGGAAGAGCAGAATCTGCTGACTACACTTGAAGGACTGGAACAAGACTTGCGTAAACAGGGTTTTATCACGCTTGAGCCGAACACGCTCTCAACGATTGCTCAAAATCAACAAGTACCAGAGATACTGGAGCCAGGAACTGAACTGGAAGAAGCTCAGAATTTACTCCAGGAGCCTTCATTGATGGACAACGAGCAGCCGGAACAGGTTGCATCGCTTTCTTCTGTGCTGGCACAACTAGGAAGCTATGCACCAACGCCTCAACCTGCCCAGACAGCACAATCGTCACATGCATTTGAAACCGTTACGAACGAGCAATTCGCCGCCCACGAGCCTGTACTGGAACAGCATGGCACAATGGCTGATGCTGAAGCACCTCTGTGGCTTGCTGAATTGTCAGGTGAACCATTATCTACCATAGGGCAACCTGTACAGGATAGTGGTACAAACGATCTTTTTGAACAAGCTGTTGCCTCTGCTGGCTCTAACACTCCTACATACCAGAGTGATATCCCTGCACAACATATGGAGATGCCTTCACAACTCTCATATTCAATGCCTGTGGAGCAACTGCATCAAGAGGATGTGAAGGAGCAGCAACCACAACAGGCGTCGGTTGAACTCCCAACAGCGATTGAGCAATCTGCGGCTCCTGCTATGTCTGAACCTGTGTTTGTACCAACAACGCTTCCTGTTCCTGTTCCGCAGAATGAACGACAGAGGCCAGCAGCATCCTTCAACGAAGTGTTTTCTGACGATTTAGAAGTGACGATGAAACGACCAGCCGTTCGTCTGCAACCAGTACAGCAGACACGAAAGCCGCAGACATCTTCTCCCATAACTCCATTGCCTGCAACAGCTTCTGGGCAAAGACAAAGTGGTGGACGTGCAGAGCCACCACAGACAAGTCGCGGCAACAGTAGCGCAGGTAGTGCAGGTAATCAGGAGCGATTGAGAAGAGGGTATCAGCACCAGCTAGTGGGAGATTATGACGAGGCAATGCAGGAATATCGTATTGTTGTCCGCAATTCGCCGGAACTGCTTGGCGAGGTTGTCAGCAATGTACACGCTCTTCTCAAACTAGCACCAAAGTATAGTGCTGGCTACAGGGTGCTAGGAGATGCTTATATGCGTCAGGGCGAATACTTGCAAGCGATGGATGCGTATAATCAAGCTCTGGCGATCACGAAGAAAGCACGAGTATAGTGAAAACTAGTAGCCTTACATAGAGAAAGGAGCCGAAACGTGGAGACCATGCTACAACGTCTGACCGATCTTGATGAGATTGAGGGTGCAATTCTTGTCGGGAAAGACGGTCTGATTGTCGCTGGAACGTTGCATAGTGAAGACGAAGAGGTGATTGGCGCGATGTCGGCAGCCACCTTCGGTTCCACGACAAGCTATACGACGCAAATCAATCATGGAGAGGCACGTAGCCTGACTATTGAGACGAAAAGCGGAACCGTTTTTCTGGAGGATGCTGGCGACCTCATACTGATTGTCACAACACGCAATACGACGAACATAGGTCGCATCCGCGTGGAAATGCGAAAAGTATGTCGTCAGGTGATGCAACTGGTAGCAAGTTACTAATGATTCATTATTTTCAACTGCGAGTTGCGGCTATATCGGTGTTGTAGTATCAGGTAGATGAGGAAGAAGGCACGAGGTTTGATATGGCATCTCACTATACTTGTTGAGATGCCAGGGGAGTCTCT
>DAIQNC010000160.1:0-7962 GCA_036788655.1 Ktedonobacteraceae bacterium | reverse complement strand
CCTGAACCGTTCCCTTATACCCAGGTTGCCACAACGCGGAGATGTACGGGTATAATTCATTACACCCTTTCCCACGCCACTAACGTCCACAATAATAAACCAATTTCCATCATTAGCCTCTTAACAATAGAACGACGCCATTTCCGTTGGTGATTGTGCCAATGGAGATGAGGTCAGGTAGAATAGCACGTGCATCGAGGGCGGCCTTCGGTGAGAGTATGAGAACCATGCCGATGCCCATGTTGAGGGCGCGGTACTGCTCCTCTTTGCTCACGTTGCCCAACTTTGCCAGTAGTGCGAAAAGCGGCGGCACACGCCACTTGCTCGTGTCGATGACGGCCTGTGTTCCTGCTGGCAGGATACGCGAGATGTTGCCCTCGAATCCGCCACCAGTGATGTGTGCCATGCCTTTGATTGTGCGTCCCCGGTCACGCAGGTAGTCTCGCAATGACGTGATATCGTTGAGATAGCTACGATGTGGACGAAGGAGCGCGTCAATCAATGGCTCATCGAGTTCGGGAAACACGGTGTCGAGTGGGTAGGAAGCGAAGACACGTCGGGCTAGCGAATAGCCGTTGGTGTGCAGACCACTCGATGCGAGGCCAAGCACGACATCCCCGACCTCGATGGCCGCACCCGTAATAGCCTCATCCTGCTCAACTATGCCGACAATCGTGCCAGCGAGATCGAAGGTTCCTTCCTTATACACGTCGGGCATTTCCGCCGTTTCGCCGCCAAGCAGGGCGCATCCAGCTTCCCGACAGGCGGCAGCAACACCTTGCACGATTTCGGCGGCCCGTATCGGATCGAGCTTGCCCATAGCAAGGTAGTCCATGAAGAACAATGGCTTTGCGCCCTGCGTCAGGATATCGTTGACGCAATGGTTAACGATATCGTAGCCAATCGTATCGTAGCGATTGGCTTGAACTGCAAGCAACGTTTTTGTGCCAACGCCATCGGTTGATGAAGCAAGGGCAGGGCGGTTCATCTTTTGCAGACGTTCCGCACTTATCATCCCTGCGAACGCTCCCATGCCTGCCAGCACCTCACGTCCCTGCGTGGCTCGCACGGCATCGTGCATCAAATGCTTCGCCTCGTCCGCAGCGTCGATATCGACGCCGCTTGCCGCGTAACTGCTCACACTCGATGCTTTTTGTGTATGAGTAGCGTTCTCTGCATCATGGACAAACGTTTTCGCATAGTCATAGGCGTTTTTGAATATCAACAGACCATCACCCTCACCGTTTGCATTGCCACGTCGCTGTGGATTTTGTAGCGCGGATACGTAGCGTTCGGGGTGTGGCATGAGTCCGAAGACGTTACCACGCGCATTGCAGACACCAGCGATGTTGCCATCGGAACCATTGGGATTTTTGGGATACAGCACCGAGCCATGACAGTGACCATCCACACTTGCATAGGTGAGTGGAACCTGTCGCGCCGCCTGTAGATAGCTGGCGATTCCCTCTGCGACATAACGCCCTTGACCATGTGGATGAAGTGAACTGATAAAGCGGCCTTCGCCATGCGCGACGGGTAAGCTGATAAAGCGACCCATATTTTTTGTGAAGATACAGGTACTGGGTTGTGGAGCGAGTATCACCCAGCGACACTCGAATTTTGCAGACTTGTTCTCAGTCAGTGTCACATTCGCAAGTTGCTCGTTATCGGGAAGCAGTCCTGCACGTACAAGCACCTGGAAGCCATTGCAAATGCCCAGAACAGGGCGTCCCTCGTCGATGAACTGATGCAGTTGTGGGCCGAGGTGAAGAGTCAGGTTTTTGGCAAGCAGTGTTCCGGCTCCCAGGTCATCACCGTAGGAAAAGCCGCCTGGGATGACCAGAAAATGGTAATCGAGCAAGCGTTGTGGCTCCTTTATGAGCGCGTTGATGTGTACCAACTCCGTCTCGAAACCAGCAAGTTTACAGGCATGTGCCGTTTCGCGGTCACAGTTGATGCCGGGAGCGCGTAAGACAAGAGCGCGTACTGATTGGAATGATTGATTATGCATATCTTTTTCAATATTACCTCTATCTTCGCTCATTCCTGTGTTCCTCTCCATGTCTGCGTGAGCGTATGTTTCGGTACAGAGAATAGCTCTCGCTCTTCATCGCGCACCACAAATTGACCTGTATTGTTGACATCACCGAGATAGGTCAGGTCAGCGATGCCGCGCATATGTCGCTCAAATACGCCCCATTGCTCAGGCGCAATCTCGACGAGAAAACGTGAAGGCGACTCGCTGAATAGACGAATAATGTTCTGAATATCTCGGTGTGCCTCTTGCGAAATATCTGGAATATCAGGTATATCGCTTACATGGATATGTGAGAGGTCAAGCGTAATACTTGCATCACTCGCAATCACCATCTCTGCCAGCGCGATAGCTAATCCCCCTTCTGAGAGGTCATGACAGGCGCGAACCAGTCCCATACGAATTGCCTCACCAAGAGTCTTCATAGTCGCATAGGCATGAGCGACATCGACACGGGGAACGTAGGTCTCGAAACGCGGTGTATAGTCGTCCGCGACTTCGAGATAGTGCGAACCTGCCAGTTCGTTACCTGTCTTGCCAACGAGATAGAGCGCGTTGCCGGGTGTTTTCAGCGACATGTCGATAGTACGTGCTGCATCGTCGATGACGCCAACGGCGGAAATGAGCAGCGTCGGGATAACCGGAAGGCGTGTGCCATCGACGCGATATTCGTTGTTCAAGCTATCCTTGCCAGAGATGAAGGGTGTGCCGAAGCCAACGGCGGCATCGTAGCATCCCTTGACCGCACGCACCAGCGTTCCCAGTTGCTCCGCGTCGGTAGGATTACCCCAACAAAAATTATCGAGTAGTGAGGCGCGTGTGATATCACCGCCCACTGCCGTTAAATTTCGCAATGCCTCATCGACAGCATTGAGTGCCATATGATACGGGTCGATTGTGCCATAGAGCGGATTGATACCATTTGAAAGAACGATACCTGCCTTCGTCGGCTCATCTAGCAAAGGTTGCAATACGGCGGCATCTCCTGGCCCATAACTCAATCGTCCAACGAGCGGTTTAAGCACCGTTGCCCCCTGCACTTCATGATCGTAACGGCGTATCACGGCCTCTTTCGAGGCGATATCGGGATGACTGAGCAGCTTCTTCATGATGTCTATCCAGGGCGTCTCTTGCATCGCTATTGTGGAAGCGTTGGATGCAGTGCCAGCATCACGACGTAGCCATACGGCTTCAAGTGTGCGATTGGGACGGCCATCGTGCAGGAAATCCATGTCGAGGTCGGCAACAATCTCGTCGTTATAAAGAACGGTCAAGCTATGGTCGTTGGTGAATGTGCCGAGAATGCTGGCCTCGACCTCTTCGATATCGCATATCGCTAGTAGTTCGTCGAGCTTGTCGGGCGGAACGGCAAGCACCATACGCTCCTGTGCCTCGGAAAGCCAGATTTCCCACGCCTTGAGTCCTTGATATTTGAGGGGAGCCTTCGCCAGTTCGACACGCACACCCGTATCGGCTCCCATCTCGCCAATCGCGGATGAGAAGCCGCCCGCGCCACAATCGGTAATCGCGGAATAGAGGTGACGGTCACGTGCCTGGAGAATAACGTCCGTGACCTTCTTTTCGGTAATCGGTGCGCCAATCTGTACCGCCGTGCCTGCCTGTGTATTGATTTCGATGCTCATTTCGCCCGATGAGAAGGTTGCACCGTGTATGCCATCGCGTCCGGTGCACCCACCGAGGACAACGATAGTATCGCCGGGTTGTGCCTGTCGTGGATGACTGCCGTGTGGTAGCATACCGAGGCAACCACAAAAGACGAGCGGATTGTAGATATAGCCAGGATGGTAGAGAATGGCTCCGTTGACTGTCGGAATGCCCATCTTGTTGCCATAATCGCGTACACCATCGACAACGCCACTGGCGATGCGACGCGGTGAGAGAACGCCCGGTGGCAACGTTTCGCTATCGGTATCGGACGGCCCGAAGCACAGGATATCGGTACAGGCAATCGGTTGAGCGGAGACGCCGAGTACATCGCGGATGACGCCACCGACACCCGTGTTCGCACCCCCAAAAGGCTCGATAGCCGAGGGATGATTGTGCGTCTCGACTTTGAAGGCGATATCGTGTGTCTCCGTGAAGCGCACAATACCTGCGTTATCGCTGAATGCCGAAACGAGCCAGTCGGGGTGTACCTGCTCTGTGGCTCGCATAATGTAGCGTTTGAGCAGACCAGAAATCGTCTCCTGCTCCGCAAGGTTGCCATCGCTATCAATCTCACTATACTCGATGGTAGCTTTGAAGGTCTTGTGTGAGCAGTGTTCCGACCATGTTTGCGCCAGCGTCTCCAATTCTACATCGCTCGGCTCGCGTCCCTGTTCTCGAAAATAGCGTTGAATCGTGTGCAACTCATCGAGATTGAGCGAGAGCAAACCTGCGCGGCTCAAGTCGAGGAGTTCGGAGTCATTCATTGCGGTGATGGAGATATGGGGGACGGAAGTTGTATCGGATGTGTTCGTAGCGGTTTCGGGTGTAAGCGTGGTATGGAAATCGTTCAAGCGGTTCCCGATAGTGTAGCGTTGGATGACGGGATTGTAGAGAAAGGTGTGCGTGATGATTTCGACGGCGTTGGGACTGAGGCGGCTATCGAGATAGTAGCGTTGGCCTGTCTCGACGGCTTCCAGTCCTGTAATGCCCAGCATCTTTGCACCTGCTATGATGCTTTCAGCGAGGGTATCGGTGACGCCGGGATGGAAAAATATATCGACGATATGACCATCTAGTTCGTTGCGCTCCTGCTCCACAATATGCGCGACCTGCACCACCGGATCAACCAGCAACTGTGTGAGAAGTGTATCAAGTTGCGGAGAGTCGAAGGTTCCGGTGAGGCGATACAGATGGGCGGTGTGGAAGGTGAGAGGAGATGAAGCCAGTTGCGAAAGCGATGCGAGCGTATCAGATGATTCTGGTGATTCGGGTGAAAAAAGGGTAAGGTGCGGTATGTGTATAATTTCACGAGCCAGCCGTTGAGCCAGTACATCGTACTGCTCAGAGGCCGCTCGTACCTCAATCAGTTGTTGTGTCACGTTCCTTTATTCCTGATATTATGTAGGGCGGCAATGTATTTCTGCGATGTCATCAATGGGACAAACGTATTGTATCATGTTGATTAGATGAGTGGCAAATTACCATTTCGTGATTTCTGTATCCATGTCAGTTTTGTATACGATGTATGCGATGATTTCGTGCGAATTGTAGAGGCAGCCTATTCGTAGGAAGGTGATTTATCACTTAAACGAAGGCGTAAGTGATAAATCACCTTCCTACGAATATGAAGAGAGACTGTACTGATGTGTTGATGAGAAAGGCAAACGTGCGATGAGTCAAAATATCTGGATGGCCCCCCCACCGCCCAACGTGTCTCCGGCCAAACATGTACGAAGTGGTGGAAGTAGCTGGTTTCATGTGCTATGGGTTGGTATTCTCCTGTTTATTGTGGCGACGGTCATTATGTACGCTACAGGCAATCCCAACCTGTATCCAACGGTCATTCTAATTGGCAATTTCTTGATACCTATAGTCTTTGTCACGTTTCTCTATGACCATCAGCATCTCAGCTTGCTCTCGACGGAGACGATAGCGAGAAGCTTTGGTATCGGTGGCATTCTGGGCGTACTTGGGGCATCGGTTCTCGAAGCATTGTTGATTACCGCGCCGACCTCTCCGAATCAGGGCCTTTCGCTGGGAAGTGCAATGCTCGTTGGTCTGATTGAAGAGTTTTGTAAAATCGTAGCGGTCATAATCCTTTCTCGCAAGATGCGCCACACGACGATGATGGACGGGTTATTACTGGGTGCGGCAGTTGGCATGGGTTTTGCAGCCCTTGAAAGCACAGGTTATGCCTTCACTGCATTTGTAACAAGTCATGGTCAGGTAACAGCTTCGATTGTCTCGACGATACTACGTGGCGTATTTGCTCCGTTCGGGCATGGCGTCTGGACGGGAATACTCGGTGCGGTGCTTTTTCGTGAGAGCGGTCCTCGCCATTTTCGTATCGACCTACCTGTTATCCTGGCGTATCTGCTCGTTTCCGTTTTGCATGGCTTCTGGGACGGCCTGCCTGCTGCCATTGGACTTTATATCATCGTACCGCCGGGCTTCCCTATCTCGGTTGTCACGATTGTTATTGCCATTGTCGGCATTGTCATTCTCATCGTAATGTATCGACGCGCTTTGCATCAACGCATTCAGCAGGCGCAGTATGCACAGACGCAGGCTCTGAGCAATCCAATGGGTTATCAGCAAATGGGTCAGCAAATGGGATATCCACAGGCTGGCTATTCTGGCTATCCCCCGACAGGCCATGTGCCAACCTATGATCCTACTGATACTCGTGTGCCGCCGCCACCACCATCATCGCAACCGCCATATTCGCCGCGATAAGTCGGTAAATTCGTAGAACCCGATTTATCGATGGATTCACGCGCCTGGAACCCATCGATAAATCGGGTTCTACTAAGGAGCGATTTCGTTGGTAAAATTTCATTATCACGGCTGTCTGGATCGCAACCACCGTACTCGCCACGCTACGTGTGCTACAATTGAGCAAAGCATTACTAGCAAGCGAGGTATGGTGTGCAGCAACTCCGTATTGGCATTATCGGTGCAGGTATCGCGGGACTGAGCGCGGCTCTCACACTGCACGATGCCGGGTTACATTGTGACATTTATGAAGCATCACATCGTATCGGGGGGCGCATGCACTCCGATACGACGCCATGGGATGATGGCATGGTCGCGGAATACTGCGGCGAGTTTATTGACGGCGACCACACGGCGATACGGCAACTCGCAGCACGTTTTGGTCTCAAAATGATTGACCTGGAACAATCATTTGCGGGTGATACGCAACGTATCATGTACTTTCGCAACCACTATTACAGTACGGAAGAACTTGCACGAGATTTTCAGGCAATTGCTCCCACCATACAACAGCAGTTCGACGAAGCTGGTTTTCCAACAACATACAATCACAATACCGAGATGGGGCAACGGCTCGACTCCATGAGTGCCTACGAATGGGTCGAGCAATACGTTCCAGGTGGACACGATAGCTCGCTCGGACGCATGTTGAACGGCGGATGTAGAGGTTTCTATGGTCTGGAGTCGAGCGAGCAGAGTGCGCTCAATCTTATCTACATGTTTGCCTCACGCACATTCGTCGATAACGAAGAGTCAAATACCGGGCCAATGCAGGGAAGTTCTAAAATCGCTGGTGGCAATCAGCGACTGCCCGAAGCCATTGCCGCCTACCTGCCCGATGGTAGCATACATCTCGATCATCAATTAGCCGCTCTTCGACGAACAGGCGATGATGCAATTGTGCTGACACTCTTCACTGCAAATGGTGTCAGAGAAGTTACCTGCGATGCCGTTATTCTTGCCTTGCCATTCAGCACGTTGCGAAAAGTTGATTATCGGCAAGCTGGCTTCGATGCCCTGAAACAGACGGCAATTGAGCAACTTGGGTATGGCACAATCTCCAAGCTCATGTTGCAGTTCGATATTCCTTACTGGTATCAAAAGGGCGCGTGGCCTACGCCGAACAATGGCTTTATCATAACCGATCTCAATATTCAGACATTCTGGGACACCTCTGTCGGGCAGCATAGCACAAAAGGGCTACTTGTTAATTATACTGCTGGCAATCGAGGAGCCGCTTACCTGCCAAAAACGCCCTACTCGACGACTTCCGACACTGATTCTGCGCGTATTCAATACTATGCGCGAGAGTGTGTACAGCAATTGGAGCAGGTCTTCCCCGGCATTAGTACACACTATAGTGGAATCGCGGCCCTCGGCTATCCAACAGGCGACCCCTACCTGCTCGGCAGTTATTCCTGTTGGCGTGTAGGGCAATACACGCAATTTGCAGGATATGAACGTGTGCGTCAGGGGCCAATCCA
>DAIQNC010000159.1:0-7973 GCA_036788655.1 Ktedonobacteraceae bacterium | reverse complement strand
ATAGCCGAAAAGCTCTATAGTTGGTCGGCATTTCTTGAAAAAAATAGACGTGCTTATGAGCATTTTCTGGCTCAATCCGATGATAGCAGTTCAAAATATAGTGATGCAGTTGATTTTGCCGTTCAATAACACTCATAGAAATATTTTTGGAGAACATACATATGCGCTGCTTAATAACAGGTGTCGCGGGTTTTGTCGGGTCGCACCTTGCCGAACGCCTTCTTGCAGATGGACACGAAGTCTATGGCATCGATGCATTTATTGATTATTACCCACGTTCGATTAAGGAAAGAAATCTTGAAGGGCCGCGTTCCTGGCGAAACTTTACATTTATCGAAGGCAATCTGCTGGACTTACCGCTTTCCGTGTTGCTAGAAGGGATGCATGTTGTTTTCCATCAGGCGGCACAGGCTGGGGTTCGTGCGAGTTGGGGAGAAGAGTTTTCGCGCTATGGAGATTGCAATATCAGAGCGACCCAGAAACTATTGGAAGCTGCTATTCACAGTAAAGAGTTGAAACGCTTCGTGTATGCATCATCGTCGTCTGTCTATGGTGAGACAACATGTTTACCTGTCAATGAAAATATGATGCCGGAGCCAATATCGCCCTATGGAGTCACGAAACTTGCGGCTGAACATCTCTGCACACTATATTACCATAGTTTCAATGTTCCTACAGTATCGTTGCGCTACTTTACGGTATATGGGCCGCGACAACGCCCCGATATGGCATTCAATCGTTTCTGTAAGGCCATCATTGCGCGAAAGCCTATTCATGTCTACGGCGATGGTCAACAAACACGCGATTTTACCTATATCTCCGATATCATAGAGGCGAATATTCGTGCTGCGACGCTCGATAGCGCGGTTGGACAGGTGGTGAATGTTGCAGGTGGCTCACGTGTGACGGTTCAACATGTTATTCAACTATTGAGTGACATTAGCGGCAATCGAGTCGAGGTTGTTTTTGATCAAAAGCAACATGGTGATGTGCGTGATACATTCGCTGATACAACGCGAGCGCAAAGTGTCATTAAGTATCAGCCGCTTGTTGATCTGAAAACAGGGCTAGCAAACGAATTCGAGTATATGTTGTCATTATAGAGACACGAGTGAGACTACGAACAGTGTTACATGGTGAGCATCTAAGATGATGCAGGGAAAACGAATATGACAATCTCATCTTCCCCTTACAGCTCCCTTCGTCGCACCAGATTACGGGATTATGGAGCGTTTCAAGCCGATATTTCTACGCTCCATACACGAGAAATTCCGGCGGCTAAGGTATACGATCATCTGAGGGGCGAAACGCCGACACAGGAAGCGGTAATATTTTCGAGAGAAGATGTCGTTTTTGGCTCAACTCCACCACCGCAATTCTCTGTTTTCACGCAAGATGCTTCTGCCATGAGGAACGCTGCGCCAACTGACATAAGAGCGTTTCATCAAGTGCAAATGTTACAACAGAACGAAGGACAAGTAGGAAATGTAGAGAATGTAGTGCGGAAGTCTACGGCTACGAAAAAGAGGCTGAGTCTTGTCATTCGTACAGGGGCAACGGTTGTTCTGTTCGTCATATTATTTCACTCTATTTCGTGGTCTACGCTCTTGTCTTCATTTTCCCATGTTCAACACTCAGGTCTGCTGATAGGACTCTCCATAGGAATGCTTGGTGTCGTCATTAGTTCATATCAATGGCGTGTCCTTTTGCAGGGGGAAACGATTCGTTTTGACCTTGCGGATCTCATAAACCTGTATCTGGTAGGAACGGCATTCAGTCATTTTTTGCCAACAGGCATGGGTGGCGATGCGGTGAAAGCGGTGTATGTCGGGCGCGAGTCAGGAAAGAACGAAGGCTCGGCAAGTGCTGTAGTGATGAGCCGCGTTACGGGTTTTTTCGGGATGCTGCTCATCGCTATCGCTGTTCTCATCTTTCAGTTCAGACATTTCTCAAGCAGTGTCACGATATGGTTTCTCTTGCTCAGTTTGATTGTCGGAGCAATGATCTTTGGAACCGTCTTCTTTGTCACATTACTACCAAAGATTTTCAAAGGGAAATGGACACAACATCGTATTTTTGCATCGGTGAGTAAGATAGGCAACGCTTTGAGCGAGGCAGCGAAACGACCACGCTCTCTGGGGATAGCCACTATCTATGGTATTGCGTTCTGGATAGTTGCTTGCCTCAACTATTACGCTTATGCACGTGCAATAGGGCTACATGTTCCTCTCTACTTTTATTTTGTCGCTATACCACTCGTCTCGCTGGTGACATTTCTACCTATATCAATCAACGGCTTCGGCATACGTGAAACTGCCTTTGTCTCTATCTTTGCAACGGTTCACACACCCTCTACTACGGCACTGCTTTTAGCATTGCTCATGGATGCACAGGTACTCTTCTTTGGCGTTGTTGGTGGCTGTCTGTATTTCAGTATAAGTGGTCAAAATAAAAATAAGAAAGTCATTGAGGTATAAATGTTATGGTGCAGGATCAGTATTACTCCAGTAGTAATAATGGCAATCGACAGTTTTCGGGAGGCCAGGGCAAGCCCGTTTCTCAATCTTCCTTGATAGACTTTCTGCCATCAGAGGGCGTACAGCAACATTTTTCCCCGAATAATCAGTACAGGCAGCCAGTACCATCAGTATCACCGATGCCACCAGTGCCGCAGACACCACCACTACAGAATTTTCAAGGAAATAATGTATCTCAACGTACACCGTTTCACGGTTTTTCGGGAACGCCACAGGTAACAAAACCTGCGGTACAGCGAAACAAATGGCTTCCTATCGGCATTGCGTTAGTTGTGTTATTTCTGGTAGTGGGTGCAGGTGGCTACTACTATTTGAAGGTAGCAGGTGCGACGAGTGTAACGCTCTATCAAGTCAATAATCAGAACGCAACGCAGTATGTGGGCGGTGGCGGAATTGTATATCCAAATCAGCAAGTAGATATTTCGTATCCGGTGGTAGAGCGCGTTGTCTCGGTATTTGTGAAACCGGGCGATCACGTGACTGCCAATCAACCACTGATACAACTTGATCCCAGTCAATTGAATTCTCAAATCACGGAAGCATCGAATGAGGTAGATTCCGCACAAGCATTTCTCAATTCCGTTTCACTGAGCGGCAATTCCATCACGATAGCTCAGGCGCAGCAAGCATATGACAATGCGAAGAGCCGCTATGATGCCCTTGTTGCTCAACTCACGTCATTTACTCTGCATAATGGGAAGCTTGTTTCGCCATTAAATGGAGTGGTAACGGCGGTCAATGTGAATGCCAGTGAAGTATTTATGGCGGATAAACCACTCATTACCATTATGGATGAGTCTACAGCAATTGTCCATGTGGAAGTTCCACTGGTGAGTCTGGGACAGGTGCATATTGGGCAGTCAGCAATGGTAACGCCATCAGCACTTCCTAACCTCAACTTAAAAGGAACGGTGAGTGCAATCATTCCACAGGCAGACCCACAAACTGATACCTTTGAAGTCTGGATAGCCGTTCCTAATCAGTCGGATACACTTCTACCGGGAATGAGTGCCTTTGTGAGCATACAGAGTAGTGGACAAGCACTGGTTGTGCCACGCCTCGCCGTTCTCAATCCCGATACCGAGTCTATTGTCTTTATTGTACGAAATCAGTACGCCTATATGCAGCATGTACACGTGGCTGGACGTTCGGTGAATTCTATATATATCGACTCCGGCATCAAGTCGGGTGATCAGATTGTGCTTGTCGGCTTAGATAGTTTGCAAAATGGGCAAAAAGTTCACATTACACATGTCGAGCAAGCCATATGAAGCAATTCTGGTTTTTAAGACAACGGAATCAGCGGCAACTCACGTGGTTGATGCCGATGGTAGCAGGTTCAATCATGCTGCTTGCAAGCGTTCTTCCCTGGCTCAGAGACGCATTGCAGGGAGACGCTATCGCCTGGCATGTGCCAGTAGACATTGGATGGCAGTTTCAAAATCGGTTCTTGAGCTATGGACTGCTTTGCTTCTGTTGTTCGTGCTATGCATTTCTTGTCGCATGTGCTAATGCAAGGCGTTTCAAGGGAAGTACCTATTTTGTGCAGAAACAGGTTGTCGCAGGGTTATTGTGTCTCACTCCAGTCTTTCTTTTCCTGTTTCAATTCATTCTGGCTGATACGGTGGATATAGACACACTTGCCCGTCATCTTATACAACTGCAACTGATACAGCATCATTTTGGCTATGACTATCCTGTTCAACTTGTCTATATCGATCCCTTCACGTCTGACACTTCGACAATTGGAGACAGGATACGTCTGCTGATAGATTCGTCATCTATAGGAATGTTGCTACCTCTGGTGAGTGCATGGATGCTTATAGACTACAAGCGTTTCTTTATGAAGTTGCCCTCGCCAATGACATCGCGTAGTTATAAAAAGCGTCTCAGGTTCATCCTTGCTGGCATACTACTTTTGTGTAGCATTCTGTTGAGTCGCGCTCCTCTAGCTACCGTAGCTGACTATCAGGCGAAAGCGTCGCTTGCAACTGGAAACTATGCAAAGGCATTGCAGTGGCTTCAATTTGCTGACACACTCAACCCCGCATTAGACCAGATGTATTATTATCACGTTCAGCGAGGAGAGGCAATGTATTATCTCTTTCCTCAGCTTCAGTCAGATGATATCCATGCCTATCTCGCTTTCAATTTTACGCAGCAGGGAGACAATCTCGATGCCTATCAGCAACTCCTGGCAGTGTGGCAGCAACATACCACAACACAGTGGATCGTGCATGAGATGAGCTATACACTTGAGAAATTGTCTGAATTTGCACAACCCTTAAAAGGAGTGGAGCAACGGCGGCCCATCAATGACGATACTGCCTTGCCCTGGTTGCAACTTTTACTGCAAGTGAATGATTCCATCGTATACGGGCATTATGTCGTAGGGCGTATCCAATATGACCTTCACAATTATAACGAGTGTATGAGGCAGATGAGTCTAGTTCTAAAGATGAGTTCGAGTAGTGAAATTCAATCATCGGCTTATACCTATATTGGCTTGAGCTATGCCGAACAGGGAAATTATTTGCAGGAACGAACACTTTTACTCAAAGCGGTTGCTCTTGATCCGAATTACGAGAATAATACGGCGCGTGAGGAATTGTCTGGCTTACGCTAGATGAGGAGTCTCTATAGGGGTCTTCATTATCTTCTGACAAAAAACTATAAAAAGTAACTTTATTGTACAAGGATTGTAGCTACGATGACCACTGTTATAGCCCCACCCACTTCTCGGATGGACTTTTCCACTAGTGAAAAGCAGCATCGGCAGAAAAGGAGTCGATTGCACATCCATACTGTAGTCGTATGTGTGCTTCTATGCGCCTGTCTCGGAATGAGCTGGTTTGCCTGTCAGTGTTTTCTGGTGCCGCAGACAGTCGATTTCGCTCCTGACTGGCAGGGGGCAAACTGGATACAGGCGGCAGATGGTTTTTCCTCGGTTGCATACTTTCGCTACATCACAGATATCAACGCGGCTCCTGATGGGGCGTTTGTCACGATTGCCGCAAATCAGGTCTTTCGGCTTTCGATAAATGGCTTTGCTGTCGGCAACAACTTTCACGATTTTGAACAGGGATACTTTCCGCAGACGTACATGTACAATATCGCTACCTTGATAAAGCCGGGACAAAATGTCTTTGCCGTTGTTGTCTCCAATTTTAATAAGCAACGCCCCATGTTGCGTATGAGTATTGGTCTGGTGCAAGGGAACACTATTCGCTATACTGGTACAGGAGTGGGTAGCTCGCAATGGAAAGCGACTATGCGCAGCGACATTATTTATCCTCACTATTCAACGACTGGCTTCGCTTGGAATGTATGGACGACAAGTGTGTTTGACGCAAGTTCCTGGCAGCTCGCTACACAAGTGACGAATACACCTGCATCGTCGATGCTCACGGTCAATCCTCTCCTCTACGAACGCCCACTCGCAAACCACTGGATGAGTGCTGGTTTGACACAAGAAGCGTATTTCGTTCAGCACTTTTCATTGCCTCTCGGTATCACTCAGGCGTGGTTGCGCGTGGTCGCTATTGGCAATGCGAATGTATTTATCAACGGTCACTCTGTCGCTGTCTGGAACGGGCAGCCTATTCTGCTTGCACAAAACGAGTTACGCTATCTCAGTGATAACACGCAACCGGTACAATATCGGTCGGGACTTGATGCTGGCATCTACAATATCACGACTTCGCTTCATGCAGGGCAAAACACTATTGCGGTTCATGTCACTGCCCCTTTACCTGCCGGGGGAAATGCACAGACAGGATTAGGTTCTCTCAATGCAGCTATGACGTTTGATGTGCTGGTGACAGACCTGCAAGGAAATCAGATGTGGTTGCCGACAGATAGTGGCTGGCAAGCCTCTACAATACCTGCGAACGGCTGGATTCAGGATAGCCAAGCTACTCACTCGTGGTCGAGTCCTATTCTAGTGGAAAGTCCGGGGCCAGTTGGTACACTGCTTGCACAGAATACTCTTACAACACGCGATGTGCAAGTAGTCCCCATTGTGCGTACAGTTATCGTCGTTTTACTTTGCTCAGGAATAGTGCTTGGACTGTGGCTGCTTTTCTCGTACATAGTTATACGTCGCTATGCTTTCCCATGTGTAAAAGCACTGAATACCTTGAGTCTGGCATATGTACCTGCGTTGGCTTGCGAATCACTGCTCATCGTACTTGCTCATGAGACGAATATTCCACAACCATTCCCCTACACAGTTGTGTGGCTATGCATTCTTGTTGTATTGATTGGAGTCGGATATGCACTTCTGCTGCTCACTATACGTAGTATGTCTCTTCAGCGACGTGCCGACGCTCGCACAACGTCAGATAACAGAATGAAGGCGGATAAATTAACTGTAAGCCGACGTAGGGACAGATGTATCACGTTCGTACATAAGTGGATGCTCAGACTGTACGGACGTGATACATCTGTCCCTACGAAGAAATATGCTGTTTATGGTAGGGCGGTATTGTCGTGGCTTCGTACAAACTGGGTACTGGTACTGATTATGGCAATTGCCGCGCCGCTCATTTTCTACAATTTGTCGTATGAACCCTACTGGCAGGATGAATTAACGAGCTATTATGCTGCTAAAGGTATTCTCGCGCATGGTATTCCGGTGATGCCTTCTGGTTTTCTTTACCCGAAGGGAGAATTGTACTCCTACATGCTTGCACTCAGTATGGCGATTTTAGGTGATGGCAATGGAATACCGCGCCTTCTCAGTGCTGTAGAGTATATGTGTAGTCTGCCCTTGCTCTACTGTACAGGTTCCTATTTTTTCGGAAAGCGCGTTGCACTGCTTGCAACTGCTATGCTCGCCTTCTCACCTATGGCTCTGTTGTGGGGACGCCAGGTGCGTATGTATGAGCAGGCGCAATTGTGTATGTTGCTCTCTGTCTACCTCATCTATAAGGCGTTAGAGGAGCGTCATCGTGTTCGCTATATCTATCTTGCCATTATCAGTCTCGTCATCATGTATTTGAGCCATGAGGAAACCTTTATTGTCTTCCCCGCTATTGTACTCTGGGTATTGCTTATGAGTAGAGATGAACGCCGTCGAACTCTTGCTGTACTCTATCAAAAACACTGGTGGATTGCAGGAGCATCAGGGGCCAGCATCATTCTTGTGCAGTTGCTGATTGTGCATTTCTCTCACCCACCGATACTGGGAACAGATCAGAGCCAGACTCCTTTTATTCAATTTACTACTATCAATATTCCCTACTATTTAAAGTTGCTGTTTGCTCCGTGGGCGTTAGGAAGAGTGGTTGACATTCCCTGGATTATGCTGAACTCGTTACTGGCGGTTGTGGGATGCATCATAGCGTTGCGTGGACAGGATTACAAAGCGAAATATTGTGCATGGGTGCTGTTTTCATCATTTCTCACTCTTATGCTTGTGTTCACGCTGTCGTC
>DAIQNC010000158.1:2171-8027 GCA_036788655.1 Ktedonobacteraceae bacterium | reverse complement strand
CATGCGTCCATCGTTGATTTGACTATTTGGGCCATAGGTATTAAAGATGCGAACAATACGAGCATTGAGTTGATACTGTCGATAAAATTCCATCGTGAGTGTTTCGCCCAACCGTTTGCTTTCATCATAGCACGCACGTGGCCCGATAGGATTCACGTTTCCCCAGTAGCTTTCCGTCTGTGGATGTTCAAGCGGGTCGCCATAAATTTCTGAGGTCGAAGAGATGAGGAACATCGCATGTTGCTTACGTGCCGCTTGCAACATCTGATAGGTTCCCTGACTATTGACCAGAATCGTCTCAAGTGGATGCTCCATATAACCAACGGGACTGGCGGGACTTGCCAGATGAAATATAGCATCAGCTTCAAAAGAGAATGGTTGTGTTACATCTTGCTCAATATAATGAAATTGCGGATGATCGCATAAAGAGGCAATATTATGAGTAGAGCCAGTAATAAGATTATCGACACACAGCACACTGTGGCCTTCTTCAAGTAAGCGAGCGCAGAGATTGGAGCCAATAAAACCTGCTCCCCCGGTAACAAGGATTTTCAAGAAAGTAGACCTCCGAAAGAATAGAGAAAGAAAAGTATCTACATAAGAGAACGATCCATGCCTTCTACTTTAGCTTCTTCCCCTTAATGGCTAGACGAATTGAGAACATGAAGGTAACGACATAGGACATAATCGTACCTGACTGGCTCTATACACATACACGGTTTTGGAGCCTAGTTTGTTCTCTTTGTTTGTCTGTATTTCCAACGGCGGTACAGAACTTCGTCTCCCCAACTTAAAAAACCGCTTGTGGTAAAGCCATGCACGATAGAAACGGCGAGGAGTGAACGTGGGTCAGGTTGAAAGTAGTAAACGGCACTGAAAACGAGGCTGGCAAGGCCAACACCACCGACACTACGCCAACTCCACTTTCCCAGACGATGATAGAGAGTATAGACCACATTGCTCGCAATCCATCCCCAGAGTGCGACGCCTGTCCATTGAGTAACTGCCGCAAGCACGAAACCACGAAAGAAGAGTTCCTCGACAGGACCGTTGATGAGCAGATAAAATGCTGCCTGAAACACGTGATCGCGTGGGGTGGGCCAGCGAAACCAGGGACCAACCACCAACATGCGGTACGTTGCCGCAAATGCCGCCATGAATATGCCCACACTCAACCCAATAGTGAGTTGCAGCGGAACACGATGAAGCGTCAATCCAAGAAATGACAGGGGAAGATGCAACAAGGTGATATAGAGCAAGGGAACAACGGTCATGGGCAGAATACGCATCAACATATCGGGCCACATCCAACGCCATGTATCCACTACTGTCGAACGCGCTACCTGAGATGATTGTATCGACGACACCTTTTTTCCTCTTCTGGGTAGAAAAACTCGTTGCGTATGCGGTGAAACAGCCATCAATACGTCCCCACTTCTAGCATATGTTTTGTTAAACAGGTATTAAGAGAGTGTAACGTATTGCAAGCTTATTGTCCAGTCTATTGAATGACTAGTTGTGCTAACCCTTCCTCGACTTCTCCACGTGAGAAATTGCCTATCAGCAAATCCGCGTCGCTTTTTCGTAACAGACGCTCGAAAAAGGCTTTTCCGTCCTCGACAAGTTGCTCGCGTTCAACTTGCTCGATATCTTCTCTGTCCAGCATCTCAAAGAGTGTATCCTCGGCTTTGTCGTATTGCCCATTCAATTCATAATAGACGAAAAGCTGTTTGCCTGTGGGTAATGGAAGCTCATACTCATCTAACTTGTCGAGGAGTGTTACAAGCTCTGCCCCCAGTTGTGTATCGCGTAACGTTTTCTCAAAGGAGAACGCTGACAGAAACAGGAAAAGCGATTTGAGGTAACGATAGTAGCTTTCAGTCTCCTGCCCTTGATCGTTGTAGATATCACCCTCAGCTTTGAGCAAAACGGCGAGCCAGAGGCATTTGTCAGCATTAAGAACACCCAGAGGCGATATCATTTCCACAAGCATGTTTTCTGAAAGCGAATTGACGAAGTTGGAAGTCATACCTAGCATTTGAAGGTAGAGGTCATCAACGTAAATGAGAGCTTCTTCAAATTTGTTGTATTGCCTCAGTCCTAGAAGAATAGTGAGTCGGCGTGTGAAAAGCTCGATTTGTCGCATCAAGTAATCTTTATTGACCATTGTATGTACTCTTTACACTGCAAAACGCCCTCTGGCACATTAATGTGCCAGAGGGCGATCATTGAGTCACTATGATAAACGTGTGATAGCCTGCTCGATGCGCTTCATACTTACCTCGCGCCCAAGCACCTCCATCATCTGGAAGAGCGGCGGCGTAGCATTGCTTCCACTGACAGCGACACGTACAGAGCCGAAGAATGGGCCGGGTTTGAGTTGTAACTGTGTTCCCAACTCACGCATCTTCGCCTCCATCTCTCCATGCTCCCATGTATCGAGACCAACCAGCAAGTCACGTGCTTGAATGAGTGCGGCACGTGTACGCTCTGCATCCATGTTCTTTTGAATGAGCATCGACGTATCGTAGTGTAGCTCATCAACATAGAAGAATGCATCTTTCGCTGGTGCGTCGCCTAAGCGTTTGAGTCGCTCCTGCTCCAATGCCAGGACGCGCTTGGTGTACTCGACATCAAGTGGTCGCTGGACACTATCGGGTAGTCCACCTTCGGCCTCTGGACGCTCCAGATACGGAAGTGTGCGTTTCGTCAACTCGTCGAGCGAAAGTTTACGAATATAGACGCCGTTCATCCACTCCAGTTTTTCAGGGTCATAAATGCCAGAAGCTGCTCCAATACGGTTCAGCGTAAAGACCTTGATAAGTTCGTCCAGTGTGAAGAATTCAGTCTTATCATCATATGACCAACCAAGCAATGCTATGAAATTCAGCACAGCTTCCGGTAGATAGCCCTCACGATCATAGTCTGACCAGGAAGGAGCGTTACGCCGTTTGCTCAATTTTTTCTTATCCTTCCCAAGTATGTTGGGGACATGATAGAGCAACGGTATTTCCCATCCGAGAGCTTTATATATCTGCACATGAAGTGGTGAGCTTGGTATCCAATCCTCTCCACGTAGGACGTGTGTGATGCCCATAAAATGGTCATCGACAAGATGCGCGAGGTGGTATGGTGGTAGACCACTCGACTTGAGAATAATCTGGTCGTCGAGGTTCGCATTTTTGAATACCATGTCGCCGTGAATCTCGTCGTGGACGATGGTCTCACCTTCGAGTGGCATAGCGAAGCGCACCGTGTACGATTTACCCTCGGCCTCGTTTGCCGCTCGCTCCTCAGCACTCAGGTAGCGGCAGTGGCGGTCATAGCGCGGTGGCAACTTCTTTGCCTCCTGCTGCTTGCGTACCTCGGCAATGCGCTCAGGTGTGCAATAACAGCGATACGCATGACCCGTCTCGATGAGCTGATTCGCATACTGCTGATAGAGAGCCTTACGCTGCGTCTGATAGTAAGGTCCATAAGGGCCACCAATGACTGGACCCTCATCAATGTTTAGCCCGAACCATTCAAAGCCTTGCAACAGATGATCAACCGCGCCTTCTACTGTGCGTGTTTCGTCGGTATCCTCGATGCGTATGATAAATTGGCCTCCTGTATGCCGCGCATAGAGCCAGCTAAACAGTGCGGTGCGGAAGCCCCCAATGTGCTGAAATCCAGTAGGGCTGGGAGCAAAACGCAGACGTGGTACGCGCTGTACCAGCGGCGTTCGTGGCTCCTGTGTACGATTGTCGATCTGTGTCATAAAAACCTCTTTTTAAACATCACTACATTGCCGGAATGCTTTCCTATTGTAACATAGGTTGTACACGGTGAATAGCTCATATTGAAGTGTATAATTTGTATATAGTTCGACGAGTATATCGTTTCTATATACTCAAAACAAATCTCAAAGGATGCTTATGCCAGCAACGTTCTTCTCATCAGCACTCAATCGTTTGCTCCCTGATACTATTACGCTCGTCAGTGAAAATATTCATATAGCCAACCATGCTATCACTGATTTAGTAGAGCAATACGGAACACCGCTCTATATTTTTGATGAAGCAACGATAAAAAGCGCATGTGAGCAATATAGATGTGCCTTCTCTGAGGATTATACGCTGTCTGATGTTCATATTCTCTATGCGTCGAAGGCGTATCTTTCGCCAATGTTGGCAAAGCTCATTGCGGAGCAGGGTATGGGACTGGATGTCGTATCAGGGGGAGAACTGCTTGTGGCGCAATATGCTCACTTTCCTATGGAGCGCGTATCGTTTCATGGAAATAATAAGTCCGAAGATGAATTGCGACTGGCTTTGAAACTTGGTGTAGGGCGTATTGTGCTTGACAATTGGGATGAGTTAGAGCGGTTGACACGATTGGCACGAGAGATGCATACACGGCCTCGTGTTCTGTTGCGTGTAGCTCCCAGTGTCGAGACGGAGACGCACCGCTATCTGCAAACAGGTCATGCCGCTGCGAAATTTGGCTTTCCATTGGAAAATGGGAATGCGAAGTCCGCTCTTTTGCGTCTTCTACAGGACGATGTGCTTGACGTTATAGGGCTACATGCTCATAGTGGCACAATGCTTCGTGAAACACGTCCATATGCTGAATGTCTCGAACGTCTGCTGACACTGGCATATGAAGTATATCAAGAGAGCGGTTGGTGGTTACGTGAGGTAAGTCCCGGCGGCGGCTGGGCAGTGGATACAGTTGATACACTTGATACAACGACGCCTGATATAAGGGAATTAGCCCGTTCATTGCAACAGACAATGCAGCGTTCACTTTCCTCTATGAGCGATGCGACGCTTCCTGTTCCGACACTTATTATCGAGCCGGGCCGTTCCATCATCGCACGGGCAGGAGTTGCCGTGTATTGCGTTGGAGCGCGTAAAGTGACCCCTGGTGGCATTACCTATCTTTTTGTAGATGGTGGAATGGCTGACAACATTCGTCCTGCGTTATATGATGCGAAATACACAGCGTTGCCTGTGCAAGGCGCGACACGACCGACTCAGGAGACGGTATGTATCTCCGGGCGGTACTGCGAGTCAGGAGATATGTTGATAGATGCGGTGTCACTACCCCGAATGAAGGAAGGGGAACTGGTGCTTCTACCGACAGCAGGTGCTTACTGTTTGCCGATGGCAAGCAATTACAACCTTGTGCCGCGCCCGGCTGTCCTACTCGTAAGCGAAGAGCATGTCCAGCTTATGGAACGCCGTGAGACATATCAAGACTTGATGACACGTTACACCCAGGTATCAGAGCCAGTGGATGAGTGATTGGATGGCGAGTTTGGATGCCTCTACTCTTTTCCAAACTCGTCAAGGACATCCAGGCTATTGATGAAATCTCGATACGCATCCAGATTTGCGTCACCCTCTTCATCGGCTCCTTCACGCTCAATGTAGCGTTGCTCGGATTTTGTTAACGGGCGTTTTTGTGCTTCGTCGGTGGACTCTGGAACCACGCCAGCACGCTCTAGCACGTCATCGTCTACATAGATGGGGGTCTTCGCACGAACTGCAAGGGCAATAGCATCACTGGATCGAGAATCAATTTCAACATGTCGCCCATTCATGTCAAGAATGATACGGGCATGATAAATGTCCTCGACCAGTTCGGAAATGACGATGCTTACTATCTTGGCTCCTAGCTCATCAATGACATTCTTGAGTAAGTCATGTGTTAACGGGCGAGGCAACGTCGTTCCTTGAAGTTCGACGGCTATTGCATACGCTTCGGCAGGTGCAATCCAGATGAATAGATAGCGTTCTTGCTTGGTTGTTCGTAGTATAACAACTCGCTGCTGCGTTGCCAGATTTATTCGCACACTCTCAACTGTCATCT
>DAIQNC010000158.1:0-2161 GCA_036788655.1 Ktedonobacteraceae bacterium | reverse complement strand
TGACTCTCTCTTTCATGGTCGCCTCCGTCGAATAGCTAACGCCTCTATTGTACATCTATCGAACTCTCTGACGCAATGTTTCTTGAACTCCATACCCCACCACATTGTGATAGCAGATTGAGGCAGATTGGGGCAGATAGAGACGGTAGATGCGAGTTATAGCTTTTTCTGCTCTCCAAAACATCCTGTTATACGAGCATTCTACCATAGGTCTGTTCGCAAATACAACGCCTGACACCGGGAAATTGTGACAGAATTTTTGGAAAATCATATTTTCGGAAATTCTGTTCCAAAAAAGCTTGTATTACATATGCTGTTGTGGTATTATCTTTTTGAATAATCGTTCTAGTCTCTTGTACCCTTTCGCTGAAATGGCATAGAGAAAAGGGGAACTCAGGCTAGAAATGTAAGAGGTTACGTCTTGCTACATCGACAGGCTATAATGCAGTCGATGAGTAATAACGGGGTGTGGGAGTGGGCAAGGGGCAAACACTCGATGAGGTGTGTAGAAAGGCAGGAGAATAGGTATGTCAGAGCAAGTAAGTGAGATGCAGCGCAGGATGTACGACTTCATTGTGCAGTACATCAAGAACGAGGGAATGCCGCCAACAAACCGCGAAATTGGTCAGGCGATGAAGATTGCCAGTACAGGTCACGTGGATTATCACTTGAACCTGCTTGAAAAAAAGGGGTGGATTTCTCGTCAGGGCAAAAAGAGTCGTGGTATCAGATTGGTAAAGCCAGTAAATGGCGTTCTTGTCAAAGGAAATATCGCCGCTGGTCAACCACTGGACATCTTCCCCGACTCTGAACAGACGCAAGTTGTCGATATTGGTTCAGGAGCCGTCGATTCAGAGAATGCCTATGCGCTGGTGGTAAAAGGCCGTTCGATGATTGAAGACCACATTTGTGACGGTGATTATGTGGTAGTGAAACCTCAGAATACCTGCCAGAATGGTGATATTGTGGTTGCGGTTCACTTGCAAGAAGGCATCGAAGGTAGCGCAACGCTAAAACGCTTTTTCCAGGAGCGTGAGCATGATCGCGTTCGCCTCCAACCTGCAAACTCTGAAATGGATCCCATTTACATTCCCAGGAGCGTGTGGGATCGTGAGTGGGAAGTGCAAGGGAAGGTGGTCGCTATATTCCGCCAATGTGGAAATGCTGCTTAGGAGGCATACCCGATTAGCCATTTCTCTGTGTGTCTCGTAAGCAGTAGCTGATTTTTCCTGCCGCAAACGTTGTAAAGAAAGACCGTAAGCAGTATTGTACATCTCACCTACTGCTCATGGTCTTTCTGTGCTGTTATGTCGTCGCAAACTTGACATAATTGTTTTCGTTGCCTCTCTACCTGTCCTGCCCATTATGCCTTTCACGCCCCTCTACCTTGCCGTTCTATAAGAAATATGCTATACTCAAACTGATATAATGTTTGAACGCACTTTGAATACACTTTAACATACAGTGTAGTTGTGGAAGTTCAGAAAGGAAGCATCATGAGGACTGTTGCAACAGCGTTGGTACTCATCGCGGGAGCCGCAGTTATCCTCTGGTATGGAAGCACTCTTAATAACTCGTGGGTTCTTGGTGGATTGATTGGTGGACTGGCGGCAATTCTTCTCAGTATTCCTATCTCCCTCACATTGTTTTCTCACCTCTCTCGTCGTCATGATGAACGCATGGAGCGCACAGATCACATAGATGAGCAAGAGGAAGGCAGGATGCGCCTTGCACGAGAATATGAGTATCCCGCTGTTCCAGCCCGGCGAGCATACGAGGTGGAAGGCAGAGGATACACTATACATGAGGAATATGAAGACGCTTACGATGATGAGGATGAGTATTGGCATCAGGAAGAGATGGAACAGCAGAGCTTACCACGTCGTTTACCAGCACCTTCAGCAGAGGAACAGCGTCTAAGGCAACGCCAGCATATGACGCGACCAATGCAGCAAACGATGAACGGCGCAATTGACATGCCAGCACATCGTTCACAGGTATACTTATCCGCTCCACGCCAACAGGCGCAACAACCGTCACAGTTACAGCAACCACAGCAGGGGACGGCACAACGTAAAGATACAAAAGTGCTACATAGCACTTCCTTACATACTATGAGTCAGCATCGCATGGAAGCAATGCGAAGGGCGCGTAGGGAGGC
>DAIQNC010000157.1:0-8039 GCA_036788655.1 Ktedonobacteraceae bacterium | reverse complement strand
CAACTTTGACGTTGAAATTGCGATGGATATGCTCAAGGCTGTGAATCAGGTCAAGCCCGATATCATCGTGCTGGCCTCTGGCGACGCTGATTTCGTGCCGCTCATTCAGGAAGTCAGGAAATCCGGGGTGCGTGTCGAGGTCGCGGCCTTTGAAGAGTCTACCGGACCGGACATGCTGCTCAAGTCTTCAGGCTTCATCGACCTCGCCGTGTACTACGAAGACTACCTCACCGCTCTACAACTACAGCAAGAGCAGGGAGACGAGGTGGAAGAGCAGTACAGACGCCTCATACGCGAACAGACCGGCGAGCAGGCTACGGACGACATTCAACGTAAGCTTCAAGCTCAACAGAATGCTCTCGATGAAGATGATGAAGTTGAAGACGACGATGAGGTTGAAGATGGGGATGAGGATGAGGACGACGACGACAACGATAAAGGCGAAGGTGAGAAAGTTAACGTCCCTGTAGAAAAGGTGAAGGATGAGGCACAGGTTGCGCCATCCGACATCGCTGACATGACCAAAACCACTGACATTTCCGCCATCATTGATGGATTGGATGTGTAATCAACAACGAAAAGGAGAAAACATTCATGCCTATCATTAACGGAAGATACATTGTAGTTCCCCCAAGAGGCATTACGGGCGAGGATATCATTCAACAGTTGAAACCTGCTCCTGTGCGCAAGCCAATCATGGAAAAGGATGGCTCATTCTCAGCCATCGACCCGAAACGCACCTATAAGCCGGATGAGTTGTTCGATAAAGACGGCAATCCCGTCAAGATTACGACGATTCCTGACCGCACAAAGGGAACTACCTATGGTGGAAATCGCTCGTTTCTGTCGAAGCAGATCATCACTGAGCAGGTCTTCGATATCGCAGACAAATTGTTCGAGCAAGGCGTTTCATTCGATGAGCAACATGCCGATTGGATGATTGCCAACAAATACCGTCTGCCCCAGGCATGGCATAATGTCGCTCGTACCATTGATCTTCTGCTCATCTTCCCAACGGAATATCCAGCGGTTCCCCCGGTGGGTTTCTACCTCAAGGAAGACATTCCTCTGAAAGTCAATGCCCACCTGTATCGGAGAGCCTATCACGAAGCATGTGATGATCCCTTAACACAGGGCTGGATATGGTACTGCGTCTACGTCAATCCCGGCGGCTGGCAACCCGCGCCCGTGCAACGCTTCGGCGACTGGCGCAAAGGCGACAACCTCTGGACGTACTTCAAGCTGATTAGCGAGGTATTGTCGGAACGGGATTAATGGCAGTTAGAAGGAATGGGGGGGATGGTGCAAGGGACATGAGGTGAGCGAGGGAAGGGTGTAATGAATTAGACCCGTACATGGTGCGTCAGGGGCGAGATTGTGTAGTGGGGAAGGGTGTAATGAATTAGACCCGTACATGATGCGTTGGTGACAACCTTCGTGAAGGGGGAATGTTTCATTACCAGGAATGTTGGGGAAACGAGACAATGTACGGGTCTAATTCATTACACCCTTCCCCACTCGCCCACGTTCATCATACTTGACAACGTTCATGATAGGGGAACGCTCCATGACCACCAACGTCCCCCAACGCTGACATGTACGGGCATAATTCATTACACCCTTTCCCCACCGCACAATGTCCACCATCACCCACAACGTTCCATCACATACCACACAATGAAAGGATTTCTCCGTGAATACAGATATTCATTACATTATCAAATTCAAGCAAGGCGATTTTGCGCATGTACGGGCAAGGCTGCTTGACGACCTGTCACGCGAGCATTTCGCGGTACTGCTGGGCAAGACGCACAAGATTGATGGCTACACGATTATTACGGTTGTCGATATGCTCGTTCCAGCACAGGCGGACTACGAATATCAGAGCGCGACTTCTCTGCACATTAAGAAAGAGTTTATTCTTCGCGTGTTGACCGAGATGAATAGTCGCTACGATGTCGATACGATTATCGATGTGCATACACATCCATTCCTTCGAGGCAGTGTGGCGTTCTCGGCAACGGATGACGAAGACGAACGAACGTTTTTTCAATTTTTGAAGGCGACATTTGAAGGAGTCAAGTATGCCAGTATCGTGTTCTCGCAGGATAGCTACTCGGCACGGGTCTGGACGCTCAGTAACGGCTTCATCACGGCACGGAAGGCATTGCTCAAGACGCAGACGAAGACGGAGAGCATCGCCAGCTCTGACTTTCGGGAATACACGGAAGCTGAGAAGCAGTATGAGAAAAAGGCGGTGGCATCGGTAGAGAGTTTTTTCAATCGCGGCGCGTTAGCTCTCGGCCTGGACGTGATGCGGCACATCATGCACAATCAGGTCATCTCCATCATCGGCGTCGGCGGTCTGGGGTCAGTCGTGGCGGAACACCTCATTCACATGGGCTTTCACGACCTCAACCTGATTGACCCCGATGTGCTGGAAATATCGAACATGAACCGCATCGTTGGCGCATACTATCGAGATGCTCAACGGAAATTGGCGAAGGTCGAGGTTGTCAAGAAACATCTCACCAATATCAATCCACACGCCACCGTTCATGCCTATAAAAAAGATGTGCATGATGGCGAGATGGAGAGCGTACTGGCCCTCTCCGACTGGCTGATTGTGGCAACCGACAATCATTCCAGTCGGCTGCGAGCGCAGGAATTGTCGGTACAGTATTATGTGCCGTTGCTCTCCGTCGGTGTCAACATCAGCGTCCAGGATAACGCCATTCAGGACATGAGCGGCGAGGTCATCACCGCCAGAGTCGGCGACTACCTGTGCCTGAGTTGCCTTCACCGCATCAATCCCACGAAGGTTGCCAGCGAAAAGCACCCCGACGTCATCATCCGCACAGAACTCGTCAGGCGCGGCTACGTGACGGGTCAGGATGTCAAGGAGCCAGCCGTCAAGACGCTCAACACCTTCCTGGCAACAATGGCGGTCGATACGCTGATTGCTCAATATACCGATGAGACGCGCTCCGTCCCCATCCTGGTCTACGAAAACAACGGCTCCATGCGCGTGTACGAGGACAGCGACAGCGTGGAGCGCAGGAACAAGCACTGTTTTTTGTGCAACGTGTAGCGTTGGTGGGAACATGGTGGAGTGGAGAAGGGTGTAATGAATTAGACCCGTACATTTCGACGTAATTGGAACATGGTGCAGAGGAGAAGGGTGTAATGAATTAGACCCGTACATCGCAGCGGTGGGGGAAAGACTGTGAATGGGGAAAGAGAGGTGATGGACGTTGGTGAGTGACGATGGACAGTGTATGGTAGGGAAGGGTGTAATGAATTAGACCCGTACATCGCAGCGGTGGGGGAAGATTGTGAGTGGGGAACGTTTCATTATTGACCATTTTCGGGGCAACGACATAATGTACGGGCATAATTCATTACACCCTTCCCACCGCACACTGTCCATCGTCACCTGACAACTTTCATTGTAGGGGTTGTTTCATTTCCGAAAATGTTGGGGCAACGACATAATGTACGGGCATAATTCATTACACCCTTCCCCACCACCCAACGTCCATCATCACCTGATAACTTTCATAATCGGGGAACGTTTCATTACCACAGATGTTCGAGCAATGCTGCAATGTACGGGTCTAATTTATTACACCCTGCTCGCCACTCCACCAACGTTTTCCAATGATGAAAATTTCCACCACCAAAGTGTACGAGTCTAATTTATTACACCCTGAGGGCAACATTTCATGAACAACAAAAAATCATTTCCTACGCATAAGCCTCGGAGCAATCTTCCGTGGAGCGCGTGGGAGCAGCAAGTGGTGCGGATGCAGAAGCAGATTACGCATGCATGTCAGCGCGGTGATAAAGAGGCGGTTCATACGTTACAACAACGATTGATGGAGTCTGAGGCGGCGCGATTGCTGGCGGTACGGCGCGTGACCGAGGAGAATCAGGGAAGACATACCGCAGGGGTTGATGGCGTGAAATCGCTCGATGCGAAGGAGCGGTTGGCGATGGCAACGCTTATTCATCCGAGGAACTGGAAGCAGCAATCACCGATGCCTGTGAAACGGGTATGGATTCCCAAACCGGGGACAACGGAGCAGCGTCCCCTTGCCATTTTGCCCATGATTGACCGTTGCAAACAGGCTCTGGTCAAGCTGGCACTCGAACCGGAATGGGAGACGCAGTTCGAGGAGCATAGCTACGGCTTTCGTCCGGGGCGCGGTACACACGATGCCATCACCGCCATTCTTGTTGCGATTGAAGGACATCCAATGTATGTGTGCAATACCGATATCGAAGGAGCGTTCGATTTCGTCAATCAGGCGGTGGTGCTACAAAAGTTGCAGACGTATCCAGCACTCAATCAGCTTATTCATGCATGGTTGACGGCAGGGGTGATGGATGGCAATACGTATGCGCCCAGTCCTATCGGCATCGCACAAGGTGGTATCCTGTCGCCTCTATTGATGAATGTGGCACTGCATGGTATGGAAGCGGTGGTTGCGAATGGCGTTCAAGGCTCTCATAATGCGCCATATGCTTACGCCATACAACAACCATTGCTGATACGCTATGCGGATAATTTCGTGATTTTGCACCCCAATCTCCAGATTCTGCAAGAGGCGGTGAGCCGGGTTCGTCACTGGCTCGCCACGATAGGCTTACAACTCCATGCCGAGAAGACGCATATTACGCACACATTGACGCCCTATGAGGGGCAGGTGGGCTTCGATTTTCTGGGCTTCACCATCTGGCAGGAAGGGGTAGGCCAAACGAGACATGATGTAGAGCCACGATTTATCGATTGGGGCCAAACGAAGCACGACGTAGGGCCACGATTTATCGATAGAGGGCAACAAAGACAACCATCTCGTGTAAAGACAATGGTGCTTCCCGAACAGGAAGCGTCGAAGCGGCACATCGCGGCAATAGAGCAAAAGTTGCGGCGGTTGCAAAACGCATCACAGGCACAGGTTATCAAGGAACTCAATCCGCTCATCGCGGGCTGGACTTCCTATTATAACGGCATCGTACCGCCTTTTATCATGGGGCAGTACGACGATCTGATAGAGCAAAAATTGCTGCACTGGGCCAGCAAACGCCATCCCGGTCAGCAACGCGCATGGCTACTCACACGCTACTGGCATCCCGTCGGTTCAATCGGCAAAAGGAAAAACACGTTTGCCACGCACGACGGCATCCAGCTACGTGCCTATCGACAGGCAAGCATTCTGTAGGGCCACTATTTATCGATTGACCCGTTGGCATCGTGAACCCATCGATACATCCATATGGCGGCATCGTGAACCTATCGATACATCGAGATTCTACGAAAGGATAATTATGAACACCACACCATCCATGAATATATTGCCCATTTCGTTGCTGAACGCACTAGAGTATTGTCCGCGTAGTTTTTACTATCAGTACGTGCAGGGAGAGATGCTGGTCAACGAATTTGTGCTGGAAGGGCAACTGGCACATCAGCGTGTGCATCAGGCCGGGTCGCATACGACGATAGAAGGGGATATCGAGACGACGCGCCTGTACCTCTATAGTGCAACATTACGCCTGACGGGTTTTGCCGATGTGATTGAGGAACGCGCAGGCGTACTCATTCCTGTCGAGTACAAACACGGTCAGCAAGGCAACTGGGGCAACGAGCATGTGCAACTCTGCGCTCAAGCTCTCTGTCTGGAAGAGCAGCAGCCAAAGAAACCGCTCATTCCCTACGGCTACATTTACTACGTCGCATCGAGACGGCGTGTGCAAGTGCCGTTCACGCCACAGTTGCGAGCCAGGACGAAAGCCGCCGTTGCACAGGCATTTCAGGTCGCGGCACGTGAGACGCCACCGCCGCCGCTTTCCGAAGAACTCGCGGTGCGCCGTTGTCCCCCGTGTAGCCTGTTGCCGTTGTGTCTGCCGGATGAGGTACGGCAATTGAGGTCATACAAATGAGGACGTGAGTAAGGGGGGAAGGGTGTAATGAATTATACCCGTACATTGTGCGGTGCTGGGAACGTGGGTGCGTAGGGGAAGGGGTGTAATGAATTATACCCGTACATGGTGGCGGTGAACGTTTGTGGTATGGCAGCCAGGGTGTGATAAATCAGACCCCTACACGCTGGTGGCAAAAGGGTTATCATTACGGGATACGTTCATCGCAAGAAGAAACGCTCATGACCAGCGTGTAGGGGTCTGATTTATCACACCCTGGTAACCACACCCACAACCGCTCACAAGAACTCACCAATGTTCACCATACCAAAGAAAGGATATTCCATTCATGCCAACACTCTACCTTACCGAAGCATACGCATTGGTACGGCGTGATAGCGAAGATACGCTACTGGTGCAAATACCTGAACGAAAGAATAAGGGCGGCGTGATTACCGCAGCAGCACGTAAGGAGCGCATTCCGCTGGTCAAAATAGATGAAGTGGTGGTGATGGGAGAGATTACGCTGACGGCCTCTGCCATGCACATGTTGCTGGAACGCGACATCGAAATTACCTTTTTGGGTCAGTATGGACAATTCAAGGGGCGGCTCTCGCCTACATTTTCCAAGAATGCTGTGCTACGCATGGCGCAGTACCGCACACATCAGGATATGCGAACGCGCTGCGACCTTGCACGTCGCTTCGTGATGGGCAAGCTCATGAATCAGCGCACCATGCTGCAACGCTACCAGCGGCGTCAAGCCGACCCTGAGATGCAACAGGCGATTGAGCAAATCACAACGTTGCTACAACAATTAGCGGCCCTGTCTGTGGATACGCCCGTGCGTACACCTCAAAGCATAGCAAGTGGAGATAATCAGGTTGCAGGGACGCCGCTCGAAACAATTCTGGGCATGGAAGGAGCGGCGAGTGCGGCTTACTTCCGCAACTTCGGCAAGCTATTGAGCGACCCCCGACAGTGGCCTTTCCCAGGAAGAGTTAAGCGTCCGCCAACTGACCCGGTGAATGCGCTGCTCAGTTTTGGCTACTCGCTACTCACCAACAAAGTTGCCAGTGCGGTACAACTCGTCGGCTTCGACCACTTCATCGGCTACCTGCACAGTTCCTTCTATGGTCGTCCCTCGTTAGCACTCGATCTAATGGAAGAATTTCGCCCTATTATCGTCGATTCGATAGTATTAACCTTGCTGAACAATCGAATGCTCACGTCCCAGGATTTTGTAGCAGAGGTAGGGGCATATCGTCTGAAAGATGGGAAACAGAAAGTGTTTTTCACAAAACTTGAGGAACGTCTGAACGAAGAGATACAGCATCCCCTCTTCGGCTACAAAACCACGTATAAACGTTGTATCGAACTCCAGGCCAGACTCTTAGGCAAGTACCTGACGGGCGAAATCGACGCCTATCCGCCGTTACGCATTCGATAGGAGCAAAAGAAATTCTCTGTAGGGGCGTAATTCATTACGCTCATCCGGTTATCTTATCCCCCTTTACGCATTCGATAGGAGCAAAAGATGCATGGCAAAAAAGAATACACATAGCGGCAATAGTGGGCGTAGAGCAAGGAGTGGAAACAGTCAAATCACGTGCTACGTCATCGCCTACGACATCCCTGATGATCGCCGGAGAACAAAAGTGCATGAGATTCTGCTTGGTTTCGGCACATGGACACAATACTCCCTGTTCGAGTGTTTTCTGAACCGAAGAGATCTCATCCTGTTGCAAGCAAAATTGAATGAGCATCTCGACGCGAGTGAGGACAGTGTACGTTTCTATCCTCTGTGTGCAAGCGATGTAGAGAAAGTGCAAACCATCGGTGGTTCACCCCCACAAGATACCCTTTTGTTTGTCGTATAAGCTCTGCCGCGAGAGGCTCCAGTGATGACCCTTTTGAGCATAGCCTCTCGCGTCGCGCTACAGGCTCAACGAACACCAATTAGCGGTAAAAATCGTAGTATTTCGATACATAAAACGAGTCAAAAAAAAGAGCCTCTCGCAAACGCTTGTCTAAACTGGCTTCTCATGCTATACTAGAGGGGTAGCAGTCTAAATGGATGGGGATGTCCGAGTGGAATTGAAATTTTACCAGTA
>DAIQNC010000156.1:6113-8043 GCA_036788655.1 Ktedonobacteraceae bacterium | reverse complement strand
CTTCGGCAACGCAAGCGCGACCTACCCCGTCGTCTCTATGGAAAGTGGTGAGTACGATTGTGATAGCACGTATCTCACGCAACTCTTCTCCTACTTCGATGCACACCAGATTAGTTGGGCAGCATGGGCATGGGTAGCAAACGGTCAAGTGTGTAGCTATCCCCAACTCGTCACGGACTATCAGGGAACGCCTTCGGCTGGTATGGGACTCGCTGTCTATCAGCATCTGCATTCGTACATCCCGACGGCATCTCCTGTCAGCGATGTCTGGTACTTCGCCGAAGGGCGCGTTGGCGCATCCTTCAATGAGTTCCTCACCATCGACAATCCCGATCCTGTGAATAACTGTTCCGTCACCATTCAGTACCTGCCCGAAACGGGGAGTGTCGTCACAAAGAATGTTACGGTCAATCATTCTTCGCGCCTCACTGAGTCAGTCGATAGTGACATGGGCATTAAGTCGAATAGTCCAACCGGCTTATCCGTATCGAGTATCGTCACCGTCAACTCTTCGCCTACCTGTGCTGGAGTCGTTGCAGAGCGTCCACTCTACTTCTCATGGCACGGTATCAACAGCGGCAGCGATGTCGTTGGAGCTACGCATCTCGGCACAACCTTCTACTTCGCAGATGTGCCAACTGGCCCAGGCTTCACGTCGTTCATGACGCTGCTCAATCCGCCCGGAAATGGCACTGCGAGCGTCACTGCCACCTACTATGCTAATGGACAGGTGGTTGGACATAGTGGCAATGTGTCAATTGCGGCTGGACAACGCGGTACGCTCTATCCGAACACGGCTGGCCTTCCTGCTCATGTCGCTGCCGTCATCACCTCGACGCAACCTATCGTAGCAGAGCGTCCTGACTACTTCGGCAATGTGACGATGGGCAATGCGGGAACGCTATCAGGAGCCACCTCTACCGTCGCTACACAGGCTCTTTCGCACGACTGGCTCTTCGCCGAAGGCTTCACGGGCGGCAAGACGCAGGAGTATCTGATGATTTCCAATCTGGATAGCGCGGCAAAAGCGACTGCTAACGTCACCATCAACCTGCAACTTGGCAATGGCTCAACACGCAGCTACTCGCTCTCCGTCGCGCCATTCAGTCAGACCATCTGGAACGTCAATCAGAACGTCCCAAATCAGGCGGTCTCGGCAGAAGTGACATCCACCAATGCTGCTATCGTGGTCGAACGTCAGATGTTCTTCCACTATGGCAACCCCGGCAGCTTACAGTCGATGGGTGGCAACGATGTTATCGGGCAGGTCGGGCCAGTCAGCACAACGGCCTACTCCTTCTCCGAGGGCTATAGCAACACGGGCTACGACGAGTGGCTCACCCTGCAAAACCCGACGAACAATACCGAAAGCATCTCGATTACGCTGGTCAACCAGTACGGGTTCAGCTACTCGCCAGCCCCAATCGTAGTCGCGCCGCATAGTCGCTCAAGCTACTACGTCAGTGGTGTTGTCAGGAAGTACATGATTAAGCCCGGACAAACTCCGTCATCCGCCTTTGCTGTCTCGATGTCGGTGAAATCGGCACCTGGCGTCTTCTTCGTCGCCGAGAGACCGCAATACTGGAATACTGGTAGTGCTGGCACACAGGGCGGCTCCGATGTCATCGGATATGTAGGACAATAGCATCTTGTTGGAATTTGGGGTGGAATGAATTATGCCCGTACATGGTGGAGTGCGAGCATAATTCATTCCACCCTGGAATCCACGGTAGTGATAGTGACCGTGCTAACCGAGCTTGCAACCTCGATATCATAGTAAGGAGCAGCCACATTAAAGTCGGAACTTTGCATTCGCACATCGTTTCCCATGTTGCTGAAACGTTGATCGTCAAAGATGAATGAGGACGCCCAGCCTTTGAGATGAACTCGTGCAGCAGCACCTCCAGGTCGTCGCACGATAACCTCTGAT
>DAIQNC010000156.1:0-6103 GCA_036788655.1 Ktedonobacteraceae bacterium | reverse complement strand
CCCCTCCACTGATACGTATGGGAACCACGTTTTCTGGCATGGGAAGTTTCAGACGAATAGTGCTGAGTCCTCCTTTGACCTCTAATCCGGCGAGATTGAGGCCATCAAGTTCTGCAACCACTTCTGCTGCACCTCCCTGAATTCCTATCTGCCAGGGAATAGCAGCATTGAGTACAACCTCTGCCACGCGCTGCTTATTGCCGATAGCCCACAAACCTCGTGGATAACGCATGGTCACTACTCCCTCTTTAGCCTTTACATCTGGCACAGTTCCCTCGAAGTGAGCTTGATAGAGGTCTGTTAGTGTCTTGTCTGCACGCAAAGTTAGCTGCGAGATGCCAGAGGAAACAACAAGACGCCCACTCTCCACATCCAAAAGTGGCGCAGAGAATATGCCTTCCTCGTCGGCTGGAACCTCTCGCAACCGTATAATTTCCTGTCTGGATAGCGCGTTGCTACTTTTGAGAAACTCTCGGAGAAAAGAAACCTGCTCCTCATCATAGTGCGACACCAGTTCATTCCATGCATTCTCCGACGAAGCGAAAATGGAGTCGAGCTTATGTATTTCGTCCTTGCCTTTTTCGAGCCGCACGATAACTCTGCGACCATCATTGGGATCTCGCTCCCGACGCACGAGGCCAGCTTCCTCTAATCGGTTCAGCATTCCGGTAATCGCTCCGGTAGTAAGTCCCGTGAGTTCGGCAAGCTGACCAGCAGAAGCTTCACCAATGCTATCCAACAGATCGACGACCTGCATATCTGTGACGGTCATCCCACTTTGAGCCGCCGCCGCTCGAAAGAAGGACGCGCTGAGTCCCTGAAACTGCCGAAGCTCCCGTGCAAACGCGCCAGCTATCTCTTTGTTTTTTCCCTGAAATTCACTTGACATTTTTTATTTCTCCTGTTAAGATATTTTTATCTTATTTAACAAGATAATTTTTGAAAATATTTCTTAGTAGTTTGTACAATTTTATTGTAGCATATTCTCAGTGATTAAGGAAGAGTGGGAGAATAACCATGAATCAAGCAAGTATGCAAGAAGGTTCCGTTGAAGTGATTGCAGCTAAACCAGTAGGTAGGGGAATGCTGCGGCCTTTCAAGGTGCGTAACTTCAATCTGCTCCTGAGTGGGCAGACCATTTCAATTATTGGCGATGCGCTCTATATGGTAGCATTGCCCTGGCTTATTCTGACAACTGGGGGTAATGCGCAGGAACTGGGTATTGTGCTTGCCGCCTATGGTATTCCTCGTGCGGCAAGTACGCTAGCTGGTGGTTGGCTCTCAGACCATCTGCGTCCACGACAACTCATGCTGATTGCTGATACAGTGCGTATGCTCCTGGTGGGTATCCTGGCGGTATTAGCGTTTCAGGGGCATCCCATTTTCTGGCAACTCTGCGCGATTGCTGTACCGCTAGGTGCATTAAGTGGCGCATTCACGCCTGCCACGCTGTCCATCGTACCAGAGATATTGAGTAGCGATGATTTGCAAGCGGGCAACGGATTGTGGATGTCCTTTTTGCAAGGTGCGAACCTGATTGGTTCGGCTTTCGCCGGTGTCATTGTTGCTACACTCAGCACAGGTGGCGGACTCGCCATCGACGCAGCAACCTTCCTTGCTTCGGCGGTTTCGCTTGCGCTGATGCGTACCATCTCCCACGCCCATCCCTTCACATCAGGCAAACAGGAAATGGCAGAAAGCCAGGGATTAGCTTCAATCGACACCGGGGAGCAGAGTGAACAGATAAGCTTCTGGCACTTTCTACTCACCTCGCGGCTGATTCAAGCCACTGTGCTAATGTTCATGGTGATAAGCATTGTTTCGGGCGGGGTGATAGAGGTTGCGCTACCCACGCTAGTTCACGGCCCCTTTCATTCAAGTGCGAGTAGTTATGGTTTCATCATGGCAGGGTGGGGTGCAGGTTCGCTCATTGGAAGCGTCTTTGCTGGTATGCTCGGTCAATACAAACACAAAGGAATGGCTGTGCTGCTAGCAGGACTCATCGTGTCTGCTGCAATCGCACTTCTTCCCACATGGGGTGTCATCGGGGCTATCGCCTGTATGCTGATTGGTGGCCTTGCCAACAGTGGCGTCACCGTCCTGCTTTTCACTGCAATCCAACTGGCTATTCCGCGCCATCTCATGGGACGCATCATGGGACTGCTCATGTTCAGTGCATCCGGCCTCTATCCATTCTCGGTCGCGCTGGCTGGCGTCCTCTCGAACCACTTCGGCCCTGCCATCCTCTTCCCATTCGGCGGACTCTTGTTGGCTCTGGTAATGCTGTTCGGCATGACGCAGAAAGCGTTGAGGGAGATATAGTATCAATTTTCTGTAGGGGTCTTCATGTATGACACTCTCGCGCTCTTTCGACGATTCACAGTGGGTTACGAGGGTGTCATACATGAAGACCCTTACAGAGAAATCAGACCCGTACACTGCGGATAAGAGCAACGAAACCATGCTCACCGCCGAAGTGTACGGGTCTGATTTATCACACCCTGGAATTACACCTTTATGTTAACCTAACACATTGGTGCTGAACGAGTTACCGGGCAGCTATTCGCGCCTGTATAGCCCAATACGTCCGTGCCGCCTGGGTCTCCATGGAAGTTGAAGTACATGGGACGCTCGGCAACAATCTTCGCGCCTGTCCCCAACGCTTGCACGGTGAGCGAGACTTCGAAGGACTTGGAACCGTTGTTGTTGTAGGCCGTAGCGATTGGCACAACTATCGGGTTGATGAACACCGTTTGACGACTCTTTGCCGCCACCACAACCTGTTGTTGCAGGACGTAGCCATCGGTGAAGAGCGTGATGGCAACGGTCTCGGCAGTGGTCGTCGGGTTCTGGAGCGTCAGATACTCCTGGAACGAGCCAGCCGTGTAGCCCTCAGCAAAGGCATAGACGCTGTTGCTTGCCGGGCCAGCCTCACCTACCGTCTCCGTACCGCCGGAGATGTGGTTGCTACCGTAGTGGAAGTACATCAGGCGAGCAACCACGATGGGCGCACCCGATGTCACCTCTGCCGACGATGTGTTCGTCGTCTGACATGGCGAGACATCACACGTACCAGAGGGAGACGAGTTGGCATGGTTCACATCGAAGTAGATGTGGCCCAGTGCCGGAACCGAGACGTTGATGGCCTGTCGATGACCATTATCATATTCGAGCGTCACCGTCGCGCTCGCGGCACTATTCCCGAAATTCGCCAGTTCGAGATACTCCTGGAATCCTGCGCCCGTATACCCCTCAGCGAAGAGCCAGTCTGTACCAGGGCTAGTTGCACCAACCTCGCTTGCCGCGCCCGTTGTCACGCCGCCAGCATTCGGGATGTTGTCCTTGAAGTAGCTCGGACGCTCAACGACGATGGGCAGGCTGGATTGCACACTTGCCGAAACCTGCTGATAGAGTTTCAGTGCCATCGGTGTCGCCGTTCCACGATGCAGAGGGGCGAGAGTCACCGTCTGCGTCGGACAGGCCGATTGGTTCGTGAGGCCACATGAGCCAGTATAGTACGTCACGGTCACGCTTGCACTCTGTGTGCTGCTCGGATTGAGCATCGTGATATAGGGATAATAGGTACTCGTCCCATTTTCACGCGCATCCACTGATGGGAAGTAGTACGTACTCTGTGGATGGGTCGCCCCCATCACATCCGTGCCACTTGCGATACCCTTATATGAGAAGTACATTGGACGTTCGGCAACGATGCCAGGGCCACCACTTTGCACCTGCACAATGGTCGAAACGGCCTGTTGCGGATCGGTTGGCTGGACGTGCAGGTCTTGATTGACGCTGACCGTCTGGCGCGTACTTTTCGCCACAGTATGACTCACCGTGACCGAACTCTTATTTTCAAAGAGATAGGTAATATTTACCGTCGCGTCCTGGGTCGCGCTCGGATTCTGGAGCGTGATGTACTGCTGGAAGCCACCACCAACACTGCCTTCCGCGAAGTACCACGTCGTATTCGCGGGCGAGACACGTGTATTCATAATAGTAGCCAACAGCGCGACAAGATTGGTTGCCAGATTATAGGCATTGTAGCTGCCCAGACCCGTCGCCAAATCGTAGTTCGCGCTCGCTGGATACTGACCGTTATTGTAGTGGTTGAAGTCGTTGTTGCCCGACGTGATGTCGTGGAAACTCGACGCATATGGAGTTGCATTGGCTCCTATATTATACAGGAGCGGATTGAGGAAGCCGAGATTGAAACCGCCCTGTTTCAACGACATCTCGTTCGTCAACGCCATCATCGCCGCCCACATGGGGGCCGCAGCCGACGTTCCACCAACCGCTATCCACGGCTGTGTTGCACTGCATCCTGCCTGTGTCGGAGTACAATACACGAGGTAGCCATTATTCGGATCAGCCTGGAGCGAGACATCAGGCGTCTCACGGCAAATTCTAGTAGTTGACCCACATGGTGAAGAGCTACTATACGTATTGTCCACGCCGGGGCCAACCTGCCATGATGGAGCCGTCCAGTAGTGGCTAATGCCACCGCCAGATGCTCCGCCACTATAGCCCGTTGCTGGCGGATTGTTCCATGTCACTTCACTACCATAGCCGCCGGAATTGCTTAATGTAAGCGTTGTGCCACCTACGCTGGTCACGTATGGCTGTGCTCCGGGATCGCCAGCGTTCAACGTCGTAATCGTCGAGCCACCAGGATTATCGAAGGCACATCCTGCACTTCCGCTATCACCTGCGGCAGCAAAGATGTTCTGTCCCTGCGCGACAGCAGCCGTGAACAGTGTATTTTCTGTACTGACTTCCTGGGGAGCCATCAACTGCTCACAGAGTCCCCAGCTAGTGCTGACAACGGGAATATCGTCATTGACAATCTGCGCCCACTCGCCAAGTCGTCCTGCCTCAGTATTGGCGGCCTCGTAGATGGCGAGACGCCCAAGCTGTGGTGCGGCACTCAAAACCAGTTCGGCATCCAACTCGACCTCGACAACACCCGCATCACTCGTTGGTAAGGGTGCTGTGCCGACAGCGAGTGTCTGGATTGCAGTATGGCTATGCCCATAGCACGACTCATAGGCATTGAGGTCGCTCATGGAGTAGCCATCCAACTCGTAAAGCGCGATGGCCTGCCCTTCGCCATGATAGCCAGCATTGTACATGCCGCTCAGGTTATAGGCAGAGGCAATCTGGTCGCTGGTCAGATACTGATTATTGGGGTCGTGACCCAGACACGTGATGCTATTTGTAATTGCCTGTTTCACAGCATGACCCTTGATGAGCGGATGCTGCAACTGTACCGCATCATCGAGGCCACTGAAGCTCTGAGTCTGAGCGGCAAGCCACGCCGGAAGCTGTGGATCATTTGTATTGGCATAATAATGATGCCCGTCGGGGGCAACATAGTTATTGATATTCACCGAAAACGTATGCTCGGCCTGTGCAATCGTGCCACTAAAGCCGAGGAGCAGGCGGTCATTGTAGGTTTTCGTGATGGTGAAGCCTTGTGCCTGCAAGTATTGTTGCAGTTGACTATACAGAGTGGCACTGGGACTGAACGCGCCAATGTATTGTGCTGGCGTCAGGTAGCGGTGATAATTCACCGAGCCAGGACGGATAATGTCCTGCACATATGCCTGTAACTCCTGCTCGTTCTGCGCACGTAGCCCGATAGCGAGCGAGATTTGCTGCTGTACATCTGCTTGACCGACAACATGGCTCTTCTGCACAACAGCAGGAAGCGTCACATGAAACGGAACAGGTGCATCTGCCGACGATGCATGAACGCCGCTCAAATTCGTGAATTGAACGGCGACCACGCCAAGAATGATGAGTGCCGCGATAACTGGCGCGGCAATAACGAAGAGGCGACGCGAGAGAAACGCACGGGGTGTACGTGATGTGTGCGTACCAGAGTCGCCCGGTGGTGTAGGAATGCCATGTGGCATGAAATATATTCCTCCCTTTCCTCCAACCCAAACCCAGATTTTGCCCTTCTGTAGGGGCGTTATTCTATAACGCCCTTGTTCGGCGACCCACGACGTTTGAGACATCCACGACGTTGTGGGATATCAAACCAGGGCGTTATAGAATAACGCCCCTACAGAAGGGTTTTAACCATGCCATTGTT
>DAIQNC010000155.1:0-8059 GCA_036788655.1 Ktedonobacteraceae bacterium | reverse complement strand
CGTTTCGGAGTCGCCTGTCAGGAAGTTGGTTAACGATGGCTCATTCATGTCGTTCCAGATACCATCGACGCCGATATCAAGCAGTTGTGCATAGAGATTGCCCCACCAGTTACGTACACGCTGCTGTGTGAAGTCGGGGAAGACACTTGGGCCGGGCCAGACGCTTCCCTCGAATAATGTGCCATTCTCATAAGCGCAAAAATAGTTCTGCTGTATGCCCTCTTGATAGACGCTATATCCATCATCGATCTTCGTGCCAGGATCGATGATAGTGACAAGGTGCAAGTTCTGTTCGTGCAATTGTTTGAGCATCTCCTGCGGTTGTGGGAAGGTCTCAGGACTCCAGGTGAAGTTGCGGTAGCCATTCATATAGTCAATGTCGAGCCACAATGCATCGGTGGGGTGATTGCGTTCACGTAGGCGTGAGGCGACATCAAGAACTTGTTGCTGAGTGGTATAACTCCATCGTGATTGATGGTGTCCAAGCGTCCATTTTGCAGGAAGAGGCATACGTCCAGTCAATTCTGTATACTGGCTCAATATGTGTGCAGGTGTAGGGCCATCGAAAAAGTAGACGATGAGCGAGTCATCATGGACGGTGATGATGGCTTCGGACTCGTTCGTTTGCCCCATGTCCATCTCGATGAGCGCAGCAGAATCGATCAGAACGCCGTATGCGCGTCCGGTATCGCGTTGGAAGCCGATATAGAAGGGAATAGAGGTGTACATGCTACGTGTCGAGGAATTGTGATAGAGTGGAGGGTCAGTGTTCCATACAGGGCAAGACTGTCCTCTCTTGTTCAAGTCGCCTGTACGTTCCCCCAGACCAAAAATGCGCTCCTCACTGGCTAATGGTCGTATCAGGCGCAATGCATCATCGGAATAAGAAAAGCCTTGCAAATAAGGCGTAAGTAGCGTCTGTGCTTCGTCTTCATTTGTGTATGTTTCCCACTGTTCATCACCTTTTACCACTGACCAGGAGTGATAAGGAAGTGTTCCATTTTGCCCATCAACGAGTTGATAGCGTGCCTCATCAGGCTGCGAGCCGTATGTAAGGCGAACTCGGATAATATTGCTGCCCAGCAGTGAACCCGCAAGCAAAAATGAGTGACCATTGATAACAGAAGTCCAGACATGCTCACGGTTGATTGTTTGAAGGAAGTCTGGCTGTACGATTGGTGTGAACATAAAACGCCTTTCTTTATATATGATTGCGGATACCATGTAGTGGTGTGATTTATCACGCACATATGCGGTAATATGCTAACAAGCGTGATGAATTACACCACTACATCAATAGATACACGTTTCTCAACGCATGAAGAGAAATATTCATTGTATCTTAACACACTCTTAACCACGTTCGGCCTACCTGTTGAGTATTCTAAGGGTGGGGAAAATGTTACGGGTGAAATACTCTGGGGGGAGCAGTTCACCGCATATCGTAACACATGGTAAGGGGACATGTATCGCCATTACTGGCGAAAACAGTGTGGGAGGAAAATCCTGGGGGGGATGAACCTTTTCACACTATCAGGGGTCAATGGGATTTCTTTTTTTCAGGGGATGCGGTGAGAGAGCTATCAAAATACAGTTCTCTCACCGCATTTTCTGTGTACGGCTCTATTCCTAGCGGTGGAGTGTACGAAGTACCTCTGTGTCTCGCAGAATTTCTACCCAGCGATCAACATCGGCCTCACGATGTGCCTGGAGCATGTCAAGTTGTTGTCTGAGCGTGTCGATTGCATAAATACGTTGTAGTCCCCCTTATACAAAGCGTTGCTGCGTTGATGGTAGCATAGGCCACAGATGAGGTGCAAGAAGACAGGACGATTGGTACGTTTGAAAAATAATCTCGGCAGTTTTTAATCTCGACAAGGTTGAGTATGTGTGTTAAGATAGAACGCGGTACATCCATCTTATTTTGTGAAAACTGAGGAGAGATGTTAGCCTCAAAATCCATCCACATTTGCTGAACATACTGTATGACACGAATACGTAGTGCGAGTGGAGTAGTCGAAAGAGATATTAGGAACGTCGTATGGCGAAAAAACCGCCGATTCGTGTAGCTCTGGATTTGGAAACCACCGGGCTGCATCCTGAGCAAGATGTCATTCTGGAAGTCGCTGCTATCAAATTTCAGGGAAGCGAAATTCTTGATAGCTTTGAGTCTTTTGTTGCCCCCCGGCGTTCTGTACCCTATCGTGTGCAGCGACTCACAGGTATCACGCCAGAGTTGCTCACGGATGCGCCTCCATTCGAGGCTATCGCTCCAAAACTTCAGCGGTTTCTTGGGGAATTTCCTATCGTAGGGCATAGTATTCCCTTCGACGCAGGTTTCTTGCAGCGGCGTGGTCTTGCTCGTACTAACCCACTCATCGACACCTTTGAGCTTGCATCTGTTCTCCTACCATCCATCCGTAGCTACAATCTGGGGCAGGTTGCATCTTCACTGAACCTGACTGTGCCAGAGGACAGACATCGCGCAATGGTAGATACTGTGCTTGCGATGCGCGTCTTTATGCTACTGAATCAACGTTTGCAATCGGTTGATCTGTCTCTATTGCAGGAACTTGCGAATCTTGATGCTCCGCGCACATGGCCCCTCCTCCACTTCTTTCGTCAAGAATTACATGCTCGTCTTGAGCAAGAGGGCATACAAAGAACGACAGATATTCAACGTGGCAGTTTTGGAAACCTTTTCTCCTCTCAACTGGGCATGGATCCTCGCATTCTCTCCTTTGCCATTGCACAGGTCGCGCAACCAGAAGCAGTTGTTCAAGAGGAACAGCAGCTATCAACGCCACTCTCTATTGAACAGGAGCGCGTGATAGAAAGTGCTGTGGTGCAGCAGATTGAGTCTAAGGTCGAGGTCATTGCTGAAGGAGGGCACGGAAATACTGATGCATCTTCTGTCCCTGACGAGGTGCAAGGACAAGAAGGACAATCCGAATCAGGCTGGTTAGCTGACCCATCTTCTCAGGTGACGCCACAGGGCTATCAGACAGCGCGAGAGGCTATACATAATGCGCTGGCACACCATACTCCACTCATGTTGGAGGTGTCTGTTGGAAACAACGACTATACACCGGCACTCCTTCCTGCGTTGGAATGGCTACGCACATCCTCTCCATCTTCTCAGGATGCTCAACATCCTGAGCGGCTCGTTATTTCCTGCGCAAATCAGCAAGCGGCTCGACGCCTTATCGAGACGGTGTTACCACGTTTACAGAAAACACTCAATAGCAACTTCCGTGTGGTATATAGAGCAGAACATGATGGCTACCTCTGCCCGCATCGCTGGTTTGGTGCGGCGTTGCGACGTACAAGCGGCGAGCTTACGGCGGAGCAGGCGCGTGGTATGGCAAAAGTTGGTCTCTGGGCGCAGCAAACGCTGACGGGAGAGCGTAGCGAATTGAACCTGTTCTCTCAGGAGATGCCAGCGTGGGAACGCATTTGTTCTGGTATCGAACGTATTCCTCTCGCAGATCCGCAACATGATACGATTTACCAGCGATGTACATATCGCAATAAGGGATACTGTTTTGTCAGCTTGGCAGAAGAGCGAGTGAAGGCCGCTGACATCATTGTGACCACGCATACAGGGCTTCTCGATGATCTTTCCAGTAAAGCTTCGCTTCTGGCAGATATTCCATGCCGCCTCATTCTCGATGCTGATGTATTGGAAGAAGAGAGTGCGCGTTGGTCAAGTGCAGAACTCGAACAGGAACACCTTCTAACGGCGATAAAAACGATTGGAACCGAACTCCCGAATGGGCGTTATCAGGGCTTGCTTGCACTTGCAGCCCCTTCACTACGAGAACGAGGGCCAGGCGGTCTCTCATCTTCACCAACCATTGCAAAGTCAGAGCTTGATAGTCGCTTAATGACATGGTTTCAATCGCTTCGTCAGGCGTGTGTTGCCGTCGAGCGGCTCTTTGCCTGCTATCAACGCCTTCTGGAGGATTATACGCAGCAAGGAACCAACGGCAATGGACGTGAAAAGGGGAAAGGAAACAGGGGGTATGGGAATCATGGTGGGCATAGTGGACACAGTGGCGGACAGAATGCACGTGGCGGAGAACGCAATGATGCTGTACTACGTCTCACGGGAGATACCCGTATGGTGTCAACGTGGACGGATACAGAGCGTGCCTGGCAGCAGGTTGCACATCGTCTACAAATAGTCATTGATGTAGTACATGAAGCTGAGAAGCTGTTGTTATCAGTTCGTGGAAATAAGCGTGATACAGGCAGTAGTGAAGAAAGCATAGTTGCCTCAGAACTTGCTGCCCTTGCTCAACATCTTCTTGAACAGAAGCAACTTGGTCAACAGGCAATGGCTCTTTCAGAGGGAGATAATGTTTACTGGCTTCGTGTTCCGCTACCGCAACTGTTTACTTCAAATATGGCATCGACAATTGGAGTTACAACAACACCTCCACCGACGCTCTACTCGCAAGTCATTCAAACTTCGACCTTGCTTAAACGTCTGTTTCATCCTGAGAAGACAGGAACTATTTTCGTAGGAAGTTCGCTCTCGGTTGACAATTCGTTTGCCTTCTATCGTGGACGCTTTGGCTTAGAGCATGAAACGTGTCCTGCATTCTCCGTTGTCACAGAGCATCACGAGCAGACAATGCTCTATATTGTCAATGATGTGCCGGAGCCGAATATGCCACAGTATCAGCGGCAATTGGACGAGACGCTTATTCGTCTGACCGCTACTCTAGGTGGAGGGCTTGTAGCGTTGTTCACCTCGCACGCTGCCTTGCGAAGTTCGTATGCTACTATCAAGCCAGTTCTAGAAAATCAGGGGATACTCGTGCTTGGTCAGGGCATTGATGGTTCACCCCGGCAACTCATAGGAATGTTTCAAGGGCAGGAGCGTGTGATTGTGCTTGGAACGGGTAGCTTCTGGGACGGCGTTGAGGATATGACGTGTACACCTACGTGCCTCTTCATCGCACGTCTTCCTATGCCTGTACTCAATGATCCACCAACGGCAGCCCGTGCAGAGCATTACTCAGACCAGTTGCATCAATTGACAATTCCACTTGCCACTCTGCGTCTCAAACGCGCTCTCAATCGTCTGGTCTGGAACGATTCACATCGCAACGCTATTGTTCTCTTTGACCGTCGCGTTCTCTCGAAGGAATACGGACCAGTCGTGTTGCATAGTCTCCCACGTTGCTCTGTCCGCCAGGGAGCCGCATCTCACATGTCCGAGACAATACCAGCATGGTTGACGGGAACAGGAGCCTGGGAAGAATAGTTTGATGATGATTGTTCGCGTGAATAAGACGATTTTGAGTGCATATTAGGACGATATTTTATAAGATGACAGAGGCATCGCCAACATAAAAAACACAATAGTATAAGTAAGGTAAGAAGTGCCAGCGCAACAATTCCAGAAAACAGTAATGGGAATGGTGGGAGCAGGAATGCTCCACCTACAACGCCAACAATAGCTACAATATATCCCGTTGCCGTTGGTGACTCCGTATTTGATTTTTTGTGAGATGTTCCGGGTGACGCAACCATTTCCACTCCTCATCCATTTCTTCCGCCACTCATGGTATGTCGCCTGTATGTAGTAACCTCTAACAAGCATGCGTGTTACACAATGCTCATTGTACTGAAATGAGCAACAAGCAAGCAATAAAATAAATCATTGACTTTTCTCTGATGAGTTATTGGCATGATCAATAGACTTGACGTGTCAAGCATATCTATGGCAAAGTAGAGCAATAGCCTATTGTCGAGCCAGCAAATGAACTTTTATACTGTATAGACAGAAAGGATAGTAGTATGTCGTTGGATGTCGTGCGTTCAGTAAAACATGGGGAATCTTCACTTCGTGTGGTGCATGGAGCATGTCCACATGATTGCCCCGATACCTGTGCGTTGGAAACGTTGGTCGATGAGCAGGGAAGGGCAGTGAGTGTACGTGGACGTGCCGATCATCCAGTGACACGTGGCTGGCTCTGTGCGAAGGTCAATCGCTATTTGGAGCGTACCTATCATCCTGATCGCTTACGCTATCCACTTCGGCGTACCGGGCCAAAGGGGAGTGGACAATTTACACGCATCTCGTGGGAAGAGGCCATTGCTGCTATTACTGGACGCTGGAAAGACATCATTGTAGAGCATGGCGCACAATGTATTTTGCCCTACAGCTATGCTGGCACGTTAGGGTTGGTTCAAGGTGCGGTCACGGATAATCGCTTCTGGAATCGCCTGGGAGCCTGTGGCCTTGAGCGGTCTATTTGTGGACATGCGGCGGAAGAGGCTGTGTTATTAACTGTTGGTGGGCGTCTAGCCCCTTCACCAGAACAGATGGTGCAGAGCAAACTTATCCTCATCTGGGGAAGCAATCCCGCGAGTACGGCTCCGCATGTGATGCCGTTTTTGCGAGAGGCACAGCGACAAGGTACTCGTGTTATCGTGATTGACCCGATACGTACACTAACTGCGCGTTCTGCCAATCAGCATATTCAACCATTTCCTGGAACAGATGCCGCTCTTGCGCTCGGCATGATGCATGTGATAGTGACGGAGGGTTTAGAGAACAAGCAGTGGCTTGCCGAACACGCATTAGGTTGGGAGCAGTTGCTCGAACGAGTATATGCCATGCCACCTGAGCGTGCTGCCGACATTACAGGGCTTGCGGTCGAAACAATTGTCGAACTTGCACGTGCCTATGCCTCAACAACACCTGCACTCCTGCGTATCAGTGATGGTATCAATCGTCATACCAACGGAGGGCAAACGGTTCGCACGCTTGCATGTCTTCCCGCCGTGACAGGACAGTATGGAATAGTAGGCGGTGGTTTGATGTATAGCACCAGCGACTGGGTACGTTGGGATAAGGAAGCGTTATCGCACAGGGCTGAATGTCCCCCTGTTCCACGCACATTGAATATGAACCGTCTGGGCGCGATTTTGACGGGTGAGGCTAATCCGCCTATCCACTCGCTCTTTGTGTATAATGCTAATCCCGTAGCATCAGCACCGAACGCCAGTAAAGTCGTTGAAGGGCTAATGCGCGACGACCTGTTCACCGTTGTCCATGACCTGTTCGAGACCGATACGGCGCGATATGCCGATATTATTTTGCCTGCTACGAGCCAGCTTGAGCAGGTAGACCTGCACAAACCATATGGACACCTTTCATTGCAATATAACGCGCAAGCTATCGAGCCGCTTGGCGAAGCGCGTAGTAACTGGGATGTGATGCGCTCCCTCGCGGAAGGAATGGGCTTCAACGAACCCTGGTTGCAGGATGATGTTCATGCTGTTATCCGCGAAGTATTGGATGCTACAGTGGAAAAGTCGTCCCTGCTTGAAGGATTGACGTTAGAACTGCTGCAAGAACAAGGCACATTTCCCTACAAACTGTCGGAAACGGAGCGCATCCCATTTGCTGATGGTCTCTTCCGTACACCATCGGGCAGGGTTGAAATGTACTCGGCACAAGCCGCCGCAAAGGGATACGATCCCGTACCAGGCTGGGTTCCAGAGGCCGAATCGGGGAGACCGAGACGTAAGAGGCATCATGAGGGAAATGCTCAGGGGCGTGAGGCAAATGAGGAGAATATCCTTGCTGACGAGTTATTGCCTCTCCTCTGTCCCGGCTCACATCACTTCATTAGCTCGACCTTTGCGAATGTGGATACATTGAAGGCGAAGGAACATGCGCCGACACTTCGCATTCATCCAGATGATGCCCAGACACGGCACATTCGCAGCGGTCAGCGTGTTCGTATCAGTAATGAGCGCGGTGAATGCGAGCTTGTTGCTGATGTTACAGAAGATGTACGTCCCGGCATGTTAGCGACGACAACCGTGTGGTGGCCCAGCTATAGCCCCGACCATCATAATGTCAACTGGACAACTTCTGATCGCCTCGCCGATTTTAGCGGTGGTAGCACGTTCTACACCAATCTGGTAAAGGTCGAAGCCATTATGTGACGAAATAATGAATGTACACATTCAAGATCGACAACAGTGTAGGGACAGATGTATCACGTCCGTGCGTATAATGATATATTGCGCC
>DAIQNC010000154.1:6030-8067 GCA_036788655.1 Ktedonobacteraceae bacterium | reverse complement strand
ACAGCAACTGCGGGATGCCGACCAGCGATGGTTTCCAATGAGCCAATAGGAATCGTTGGAACCTCTTCGGGTGTTACAGAGTCGGCGGTGACGATATGCGTAGATGTCACTGCATTCGTCGTTTTCGGTTTTGTATTCGTGACACTGGAAACGTTGGAGACACCAGTGATATTCGTCTTATTTGTCGCACCTCGTTGTGGTCTGCTCCCCACGACAGGAGCGGTGGGAGTTGCATCGACAATACGTGCGGCTTCTCCTGAGCCGGGTTCGACATCGCTGGCAGAATCATGGTGTTTGCTGTCTTTATTCTGCATAAGCTCCCCTATATAAAGAAATAAATACGCTCTTAAAAATACAAAAAGCCATTGTACTGATACAACGTTAACGAGTGGAAGAAGGTTTCTCCAACTTCTCTCGTAGCGCATTCATGGACTGTTCTAACTGTGCCTGTGCGACGGCGGATGTGAGGTCGCCCCGTGTCTTTTCGAGAATACCTCGTGTTGCATCTGTCGTGCGTCGCAGCCCGGCGGTGATAGCATCGGGCAGGTCGATGAGAATGAGTTGCGAATAGATATCATCCATGTAGCGCAGGAAGACTTCACAGGAATCGGTGTTGCCACGCCTCAATTGATCGAGGACGTAGCGTCGTAGCTCTCCTACAGCTTCCGCGAGTCCATTGAGGTAGACGGCCCAGCCGATAGTAAGGTCGTATGCCGTTGGCAATGGCTGGTGTTGTGTCATGGCGGCAAAGGTCGCGGCCTCTGCAAACTCCTTCTGTGCATCCTGGACGAAGCCGGCATGGTAGATATCGAGATGGTCACGCAGGTCATCGCGCATCTCCGTGAGCAGTGTTGCTGCCTGTGACAACAACTCCTGTGCATGTGCGACTTCCTGGCGGTGCGTGGCACGAATACTCGTGGCACACAAACGGATAGCGGCACGCGATTTGGGCAGGGCGCGTTCTCGTGCCGTGTGCTTTAGCTCTAAATATACAAGAGCTTCCCGTCCTATGGTATCTATGTTATTGGTCATGGCTATTCTTCCTGATGAGTGCTATATATAGTGTACCATAGAACGGGGAAAAACAATATACCAGGGCGACCACAAGGGTACGCCCCTACTATACACACAGGAAGCAAAGGAATGAGATCGTGTATAGTAGGGGCGTACCCTTGTGGTCGCCCTGGTATATTGATTATGCTCTCATCTGGCGCAAGTTGGCAAGTGAGCGACGTGCGCTGTCGAGCGAGGGGATGGTGGGAGCGTCGTTCTCTACAACGAACACCTTTGTGCCATTTTTCTCTGCGACGGGCAGCAGTTGTGCGAGATTCAATACGCCATCGCCGACTTCGGTGAAGTGACCATCCGGCGTCATATCTTTTACGTGAATGACGGGTACACGCCCTGCATATTGCTCCAATATGAATGCTGGACTGACACCTGCGTGAGCGGCCCAGTAGACATCCAGCTCAAGCGAGACGAGCTTCGGGTCGGTCAGCGAGAGTAGCAGGTCAAGCAACGTTGTCCCACTGCCGAGGATAGCGAACTCGAAGTCATGGTTATGATACCCGAAGGTGATGCCTTGTTGCTGACACTGCTTTCCAAACTCGTTGAGGCGCGGCGCAAGCGAGCGTATGGCCTCTTCGTTACGCATATCGGGCGCAAGCCACGGCAAAAAGAGATAAGGACTCCCTATCTGCTTACAATAGGCTATCTCCTGCTCAAGTTGCTGGTCCAGCAAATCTAGTCTTACGTGCGAGGAGTACGCATGGAGATTTACTTCTGTCAACAGCGTGTGCATCTCTTCGGCACTCAGACCGCCATAGCCTGCAAACTCGACGCCATCGTAGCCCATTTCCGCGACACGGCGAATCGTTCCTGTGAAATCTCGTGCCGTTTCATCACGTACTGTGTACAATTGAAGTGCAAGCGGAATTGTAGTCATTGGTTGTCTCATCCTTCTAGTTCTCTAAAGGAGCGTGATGAGCGTTTCCCCATGTTGTGACGTGATTTATCACGTCTGTGTGCTACATATGG
>DAIQNC010000154.1:0-6020 GCA_036788655.1 Ktedonobacteraceae bacterium | reverse complement strand
AGTCAGCCGATCTGCTGGGCATCTGCGCCGAGTGGCATCCTGCCAACCTTTACCTGATACAGCATACAACATATCCCGAAAATATCCGAAAGTACCATTTTTTCAACAATAGTCCGGTAACATATTTACCTTTCGTCTTGTTGAAACGTTCTTATTGGAAAGAGCAAATATAAGGATGTGAAGGCTCGTATATACATTTGTCAATACAATGAAGTAAAATTTGTGTGAAAATAGTAAAGATACGTAAAATTGACCAGAAAAACACTGGACAAAAGATATTGTATCGTGCATACTAGGAACATAGAATGTAGAAGATGTTACAACAAAAAAGATACATTGTTACTACAAAAACATCGCAGCCTTTATGTACGAGTGAAAGTCGTCTCGAAGTGCCTGGGGGACTTCAAACTATTTGAGAAACGTGCCAGAAAGGAATGATGCCATGCTTGGAGCAGAAGAACAACGAAGCGAAGTCGCGCAATTGCTCGCACAGATAAGTGCGGAGTACGAAGCCGCCCAACAGGGACTTTCCGGCCTGTCGATGGGGACTTCACGCCACGATTTCATTACAGCTCGTATGGAAAACATGGGGCGCATTCATACGCAGCTTCATTCGCTTGTTGGAGATGCTGCCATTGCTATGATCGCGGATCAACTGAACCATAGCTGCTGATTGTTCGTCTATCGCACCTATTCACGCTCTGTAGGGATCATAATTTATTACACCCGCGCCTCCGTTTAACCACTACAATCGTTAAACGGAGGCGCGGGTGTAATAAATTATGATCCCTACAGAGGTTTAGTGGACGAGTTCGAGGGAAGAAAGCTGTGTGAGCGGTTGCTCAAGCTGCATGACGAAGTAGGTGCGATGCCGTGCGAGCGACTCATCCCATACGCCTGTGACGACGAACTCGGTCTCTTCACTGGCAAATTCTTTGTCGTCGAGCAGATTGTCAGGGCCATCCTGGAAGCAACGTAGCCATGCCTCAACGTCCTCTTTTTTAAGATAGGGTGCGCCTTCACAGACAAACCACTCTGCGATGCCTTGCAGGTAGAAGCGGAAATCGTTGGATAAAGGAAAATGTCGGCGAACAGGGTAAGAATGTTCCTGCACATCTTGGTAGCCTGCCTTGCGAAGGTAGCTCGCCAGCTTAGAGCCAATCCAGCTATCCTCGAAAGCGTAGCCCTCATCAACACGGTCTTGTTCCCAGTATTCACGTGCCTGGAAAACTCGTGCTTGCAGTCCTGCATCAATGCGGTGGAAAGCCATTGTGCCAAAGTCGATATCTTTGATAGCGAGGCGTCCCCCCTGCTTGAGGTATGGCCCCATAGCGGCAAAGGTCGAGACGGGATCGGGCAGATACTGACTGACGTTCGCACTGAATATCATGTCTGCCTGCCCATGAGCGATGGGAAGTTCTTCAAGAAGAGCCTGTTTGAATTGCACAATCGGCCTGTACCACGCGCCTGTACTGCGTCGCTGGGCCGTCACCAGTGCTTCGGGCGAAATATCTACGCCCACTACCTGCCCCTGAAAACCAGTGGCGTGTGCGAGCAACGGCGTCCAGAGGCCGGGGCCACAGCCCGCGTCAACCACAAAACTGCCTGTTTGAATATGTAAATCGCGCACCATTTGTTCTCGTTCGTGCGCCTTACTTCTATGATGAGTCTCCAGCCACTCGATTGCGTTGAGAGGAAGCCCACACTCATTCACATGCACGACATCATTTACTGCCATAATACATGTATCCTTTACCCTACAGAATCCCTGTTATTGTCTACGTCCAGCGTTTTTAATTCATACATATGGAACGTTTGAAGACAGTACAAATATACTCCGAATACACTACACTTACAACAAATGTAGGACTAAAGTACATACATTGTTATGGCAGGGTGTAATGAAGGGACTTACCAAAATAATTTGGCTGTGAGGTAGGGACAGATTTATCACGTCCGTGCGTCAATGGCTGATTGGGTCTGACGCACGGACGTGATAAATCTGTCCCTACCTCACAGCCAAACCTGATTTATGAACCTTTATAATTAGATCTCTATATGGTGTGGCGAAGAATGTAAAGAGGGGTGACGTTAGTGAAGGAAGCGGCTCCATGTTGTATCGTGATGTATCACGACTGCGTTCGTCTGACACAGCCGTGATACATCACGACACAACATGGAACCGCTTCCTTCATCTGTGTAGTATGTGTGAATAAGCACTCTGTTCGGATACAGAGAAATAGTATTTCAATAAGACATACATATAGAGAGATAGAAAGAAAAGAATGTATGTGCGCTGTTAATTGACAAAGCGTCCGTTCTGACCCTGTAGGGTAGAAAGAGCGGCGATTGCCGGCTCAGGCATTCCGGTGGAGACACAGGCGCGAAGGTCGTCGCGGTAGAAACGCCAGGTGCTTCCCACTTTGTGACCAGTAAGTTGCTTCGACCACATAAGGCGATAAAGTGTTGAGCGACTCACACGCAAGTAGCTCATTGCTTCCTTGAAAGTCAATAGAGTATCATCTGTAATCATCTGTACGACCATGAGTTTTCTCCTTACAACAAATAGGGTTTTCTATGTGTGGGAGCATTACGATAAACAAGACGTGACACTGAGACCCCACTCGCACAGGTTCGTTCCCCTGTTTCCCCCCACATATGTGTCAGGGTAGCTACCTGTAACTCTCGGTGTGAGTTTTTGTCTCGTTACATGTTATAGTAATCTACATCGAAGCATGTTCATGTTAAGAAATAGTTGCAATACGGTTAAGTTTATCAATGAGGCAGTGCAATATTCATCACCATCGCTACCATCGCTCTGCGAGAAGCGTGAGCAATGCTTCGATCTCGCATGAGACAGGGAAAATGGTCATCCCCGTGATCTCGTTCAGGCGTTGGATGGCCTCGGCGTCAGTAGGGTTTGCCATGGCGACAGTGAGCTTGTGATGATCACGTCCGACAGGCGCACATTGAAGTTGTTGTGCAACAGGATAGGGAATGAGATGCTTCAAGCGCGGCGAAAGCTTCGTGGGCAGGTGCAGAAAAGGAATAGAGGGCGCAGGAGAACCAGGGGATGCAGGGGATAGTGCCAGTGTTGCGGAGCCGGACGCAATATCGTGTACAGAGGCAGCAATGGCGTGAGATATGCTTGTATCTTTCCTTTTAAGGTGCCTGCCTGTCTCATATGCTGTGTATGTTGTCAAATGGCTATGCCTTTGTGATAACTGCTCCTGGGATGTCTCTGACTCAGATAGCCCATTTCCGTCTCTATTGAGAAGGAATGCTGGCGAAACCTTCTGAACCTCACCGGACGTTGATAACGATGAAGATAGCTGTGTTTCTCTATCAGGCATTGTTTCCCAGAGGCTTGTTGCCAGCGCGGGACGCAGGAGTAGACGACGTACCACATGTCCACTGGATGTAAGCAAATTCTCAACGGCTTGCTCGATACTATACTCGTCACTATTCAGGATAGACGTTCGGCATGTACCACATCCCAGGACAATATCTGTGATACGCACAAGTGGGGGTACAATGGTCTCTGCTTGAAGGAGACAGATGCTGCGATAGATGCGCTCTATAATCGTCTGAATGCCCTGCTCATCGACGGAAGGAAAGAGCATTGCCGCACCCACGCCTTCTTCGAGCAGAAGCTGGTCACGAAGTCGAACGGCGCGTTGAACATTGTTCAAGACCTGCGCGAGAATATCCTGAGTGACATGATAGCGTCTTTTCTGGTAGACATGCTCCATTGAGGTCGTGAGTGCTGGTTGGTCGAGTTGCGAGACGTGCAACACGAGTAGACTGAGCGGTTCCGAGCGTGGAAAATATTCTCGTAGGCGTATGCGTAAAGCCTGGTTGAGTTGCCGTGTTGTCTGAACGAGGTGTTCATCGCTCAAGAACAAGCTCTCTTGCTCGTCTGTTGCTCCCGATTGCGGCGAAGAGGAAAGACGACGTGTTGAGAGTGGAACACACATGCAAGGCTCAAGTAGTGCTTCATCGCCTCGCTCTTCCATGGGCATGAAGTGCGCTCTATCGGATCGCCCCTGGTCATTCGATGAGGCTGAATCATTCTGCCCAATGCCTGTCTTCGTTGATGCCTGTCTCTTCTTTGCACTCATAATTACTATTATCTACTTTTCAAGAACGACATTGCGTCCCTACAAATAAAATAAGTTCTTTATCCGTCGTGGTGCTGTAGAGGTGCAATGAATTGCATCTGTCGTCTCCGGGCGCACGGTGCAATTCATTGCACCTCTACAGCATCTTGAAGGATGGAGACCCATAAAATAAGCTTGTGTAGCTACGGGTAAGTATATGTGTGCAGAGGTGAGGATGAGTTGTGCTGCGTGTTGTAAAATGGTTGAGGAGTACAAAAAACGGTTGAGAGGCCATTATCTCCTCTGGCATCTCAACCGATAATTATTCGTAGAGCGGTGATTTATCACTTATGCCCAGCTTCGTAGAGCGGTGATTTATCACTTACGTCCTTTCCCATAAAACGCACCGAGTGATAAATCACCGCTCTACGAAGAGGCAAATTAATCCATCGTCATTGGAGCAGTAAAGGTATAGCCGACGCCAGGGACGGTCATAATAAACTGTGGAGTGTTCGGGTCGGGTTCCACTTTCTGACGTAAATGGCGAATGTGCGTTTTGACAAGGCCAGAGTCTCCAGCTTCGTCATAACCCCAGACGCGCTCGATAATCATATCGGTGGTGAGTACCTGCCCGGTATGTGTGATGAGCAGGTGCAGGAGCCGACTCTCTGTAGGAGTTAGACGCACCTTTGTTCCATCTCGAGTCACTTCGTGACGCATGGCATCGAGCGTGATAGGGCCGACAGAGACAGAGGACGAGTTGGATGTGCCACGTGTACTCGTAGAGCGGCGCATCACAGCCTTGATGCGAGCCAGGAGTTGACGTGGACTGAAAGGTTTCCGCAGATAATCGTCCGCTCCCATCTCTAAGCCACGTATCTCATCATCTTCGCGGTCGTGATTAGTGAGGATAAGTACCATTGAGTTTGTCTCACTTCTCATCTGACGACACACCTCGAAGCCGTCCAACTTCGGCATCTGCACGTCAAGTATGACCAGATCGGGGAGTGTTTCGCGCCACCGCTTGACGGCCTGCTCACCGTCAAAGGCACGTACCACGTCATACCCGTGTCCTTTGAGCCAGTAACTCAACATATCTACCATGTCGCGGTCATCGTCCGCCACCATGATTTTCACACGCTTCCTCCTACACTACGCCATATGCACTAGAGAAATGCAATATAATAGACATCAATACATTGATGTAGACAAGCTAACATTGTTTGTCATCGCTCAACAATAGTAACGCGATGAGCAAAGCCCAGTAACATAATGATACAATTTGGGCTATTGTTAAGAAAATAGACGTTGCATCATCTTTCTTTTCTCGTCTTTTTCATCGACATTTTCGCATATTTTCAACAGGAAGGCAAAGAATCTCTTTTATGAACCGTGAAGCATTACTTGCTCTGGCCCGTGAAGCTGCGAACCACGCTCATTGTCCCTATTCGCATTTTCGCGTCGGAGCCGCCCTTGTTTCCGATGGCAAGGTCTATACAGGCGTAAACATCGAGATTTCGAGCTATGGTCTGACACTATGCGCTGAACGCGCTGCACTCGCCAATGCCATCTCGAACGGTGGCGTCAACAGTACGACTTCTATCACACACATCGCAGTTGCCTGTATCGACGCGCCAGAGAACGCACCCTGGAACGAGCGTACTCCCTGTGGAGCCTGTCGCCAGTGGATTGCCGACCTCGCCCCCAATGCGGTTCTCTACATCGACGGCATCGAGCGCGACCTGACGATTCAGGATTTGTTGCCGTTTGCGTTCGGTCTGCCGCCATCTGCCAGGATGTAAGGGGGCCGCAGGGTGTGATGAATCAGACCCCTACACTGTGGCGGCAATATGTGTTTTATGTTGGAGACCACAGTGTAGGGGTCTAATTCATCACACCCTGCGGCCCCCTTACAACCCT
>DAIQNC010000153.1:0-8107 GCA_036788655.1 Ktedonobacteraceae bacterium | reverse complement strand
TGTTAGTTGCCACAGTGTATGGGTCTCATTTATTACACCCTGCTAGCTACATCACGCAGGATACGATACGTACACGCTTTTCACTTCGCTGAACTCATCGACTGCGCTGGAGCCGAGTTCGCGGTGTCCGTTGCCGCTTTGCTTCATGCCTCCGAAGGGCAGATGAATCTCTGAGCCAGTCGTCGGGGCATTGACGTAGACCAGCCCCGACTCGATGTCGCGGATGGCACGGAAAGTTGTGCGCGTATCCTGTGTGAAAATCGAGGCGGAGAGACCATACTCTGTGCCATTGACGATATCTATAGCTTCTTCATACGAGCCTATCGGGAGCAGCGAGACGAATGGGCCGAAGACCTCTTCACGGGCAATACGCATTTCAGGAGCGACATCCGAGAAGATAGTTGGTTGATAGAAGGCTCCGTCGGCGTGTGTATCATCAGTCAGTGGTGAGCCGCCTGTCAGTAGCTTCGCGCCCTCACGCTTGCCAATTTCCGTATATTCATGCACTGCTTTGACGCGGCCTTTATTGACGAGCGGCCCCATGTCGATGGATGGGTCGAGTCCGTCGCCAATCGAGAGCTTCTCGGCTGCCGCTACCAGACGGTCTGCGAACTCCTGCTCAATAGCTTTGTGAACGATAACGCGGCTCGTCGCGGTACAGCGTTGACCTGTTGTGCCGAATGCACCCCATGCGACGCTGGCAACGGCGAGGTTGAGGTCAGCATCGTCCATCACGATGATAGCGTTCTTGCCACCCAGTTCCAGCGCACAGCGTCGCAGGTCGCGCCCACATATCTCTGCGACGTGTCTTCCCACTTCTGTTGAGCCAGTGAGCGAAATCATGTCGATGCGTTTATGGCTTGCCAGTGCATCTCCGAGCGAACCACCCGGCCCTGTCAGGACATTGAAGACACCTGCTGGCAATCCGGCATCGTGCAATATCTCCGCTAACTTCAAGGCAAGCAACGGTGTATCGCTGGCAGGCTTGAGAATGACGGTGTTGCCAGCGAGCAGGGCAGGGAACGTTTTCCACGCTGGAATAGCAATCGGAAAGTTCCAGGGCGTGATGATGCCGACGACGCCAAGTGGATGACGCACAGTCATGTTGAATTTGTCGCGGAACGCTGAGGGCAGTACAGCACCTTCAGCACGGCGACCTTCGCCCGCGATAAACTTTGCAACGTCTATGGCAATCTGAACATCGCCGCGTGTCTCTTTGAGAACCTTGCCCATTTCGCGTGTCATCAGGCTTGCCAGTTCCTCTTTGCGCTGTTCGAGCAGAGTTGCAGTGCGAAGCAGAATATCGCCGCGCTCAGGGGCTGGTGTCGATGCCCATGCGCGTTTTGCAGAGAGGGCAGCTTCGACGGCATCTTCGAGGTCGGCGGCTGTTGATTGTTGATAGTAACCGATGAGTTCGCTAGTACGTGCCGGATTGGTGCTGGCAAACGTCTCACCGCTACGCGAAGGACGCCACTGTCCCCCGATGAAATTATGAAATACCTCTTGTTGTGTGGTTGATGCTGTGGTCATGAAAAAACTTACTCCTCGACGAGTCGTTGTAATCGTCTCTGATTCTCTGGAATGTCGTATGGTGATGAAATTTTTACGAACGCAATCGAGAAACAGGTAGGGACAGATTCATCACGTCCGCACGTGAGATGTTTGCCGGGTCAGACGGACGTGATGAATCTGTCCCTACCTGTTTCTCGATTGCGTTCATGGCAGCGATAAATCGCGCCCCTACATGATACAACGTCTCGCAGTTGAGTTCAAATCGTGACATAAAAAAAGACGATATGCCTGAAATGAGACATATCGTCGTTGTGGATAAACGATTATTACACAGACTCGATTGTGGGGCCATCACTCTGTGAGGTTGGGGTCTGAGAGGTTTGTGGTGTCTGAGTTTGTGGTGCTTGTTGCTGACTTGCTGCTGAGGGGGTTGGCTCTGCGAAATCGCCCTCTTGTGCTGGACGCTTGAAGATGTAGTAGGCGGAGTTGGCGGTCAGGGGTTGAATGCCGACGAGTTCCCAGCCTTCTTGTCCCAACCCATTCATATAGCGACGGGCAAAGGCACTGCGTCGCTCATTGCCAATCAACGTCTCGATTCCTTCGCTGGAAATGCGCCCACGATAGTCGATGTAGACGACTTTGTACGCCCACTGGTTCATGATAGTAGCTCCTTCTGGAATGTAAGGGCAGCGATTTATCGCTCTCACCCACAAGCGGTACAGCGTGCGGATAGCAGGTAGGTGGGAGCGATAAATCGCCGCCCTACGATGAGTCCTGGGGTGGGGGCCGGAAATGCCATATCCGATGGCACTTCTCGTGGCAATGCTCAGAGAGGGTGTTCGTCGTCGCGCCTCGCTCGCAAGACAAGTTGCACATTTCGAGGATTGCCACGACCCACCGTCGTCATGTCGGGTTCCACAATCAACATGATTTCGGTGGTTGCCCCTCACCATCAGGTGCCTCTGCACACTAGGAAGTATAGTGCAGGAACGAGTGTGTGACATCGCCAGTTTCACCAGTTTTTGGAGCAGTTGAAATGCACTGGGGATATCCTGTCAATTTGTACAGGGATAGTGTTATGCTTGTTGTGTCAGTGGCAACGTGAAGCAGAATGTGACGCCCTTCTGCTCGTCTTTCCCCTGAGTATTCACTGATGCGCTCTCTTCTTGCTCAAGGTGCGAGACGAGGCGCAGTGTGCCGTGATGAGCCTGGATGATGGAGTGCGAGATGTAGAGGCCCAGACCACTTCCTTTGCGTTGCCCAACTCCTGAGAGGCGCACGAAGGGTAGGAAGAGCATGCTCACCTCTTGCGATGGGATGCCCGGCCCCTGATTGTGGACGCTGACATTGACGGTGTTGGAAGTCGTCCAGACGCGAATGGTGATGATGGTCTCCGTATCGGAGTATTTGATGGCATTGTCCAGCAGATTACCCAATACCTGTTGCAAACGTTCGCGGTCATACATCCCCGTGATCCCTGTATCGGAAATGTCCAGTTCGATACGGTGATGCGGTGCGATGGGGCGTAACTGGTCGGCAGTCTCATGTACCAGTTCGACGATATCACATAGCGCAAGCTTGAGGGAGAACTTGTTTGACTCAATGTTTGAGCTATCACGCAGGTCGTTAATCAGGCGCGTCATACGTTGCGACTGGCTAATGATAATCTCCATTTTCCGTCGTATTGACAAATTGGGATTGCCGCCTAGCAGACGAGTGACGATTTTTGCATAATTGATGATGGAAGTAAGTGGGCCTAACAGGTCATGGGCAATCATCGCCATGAACTGCTCTTTATGAATAAGCTGCTCTTTCAACGCCCTATTTTCGCTCGCAAGTCGTTCAGCTTCCTCTTGAAGCACTATAGATCGGTCTAGCTGCTCTCTTAATGCTCGGTTTTCGGTGGTAAGTCGCTCTATCTGATTAAGAAGGAATTCAACTTCAGCACTCGATACTGGTTCGTGTTGCACCTGCATACCCACTAAACTCCCAAATGACAACCACAAGTTTCCATAATGAAGATTGTGTAATCTAAGTATACCCTGTCATTTGAGTTGGTAGAATGAAACAACGACGAAATAGGAGAAATGGGTAGTTTCTGAATGTTGCAAGAATGCGAATAGCTAGCATTTACGGAAACGTGCTAAGAGATTGTTACTCCGTTGGTGGCAGGAGACCAAGTTCCTGTAATTCTTCCAGTGCCATCTCACTGAATTTCGAGATATCCAGTGTGCGGTCGGCATGGGCAATGAGATGATGTAGACGCTCAGTAATAGACTCACGCATGTAAGCATCAGAAGAGAGCAGTAATTCACTCACCGCAACCTCTATCTGCTGACGTTGCATTGCTGCTAAAACCGATTCTTTTGGACGTTCCTTCTCCATCGTTCACTCCCTTGTGAATACTGATAGGTACAAAAATAAACATGAACATTCGTACACGTTACGTCTTACATACGGTCGCAATGCCTCAATGATTTCGATTATGCAGGTAAGGACAGATTTATCCTGTCCTTCTGGCTGATTATGCATGTTCGCACGGACAGGATAAATCTGTCCCTACCTGCATACACACTATTGCATGTATGTTTTCGCTGTCACGTATTTGTGTATGAATATTCATATGAGGTGACATAAATGTTACTAAGCAGCATTAGCTGGAGTTTTACTCCCACCGCTCTCGCCTGAACTTGTGCTGGCAGGTGTTGAGGCAGTAGCGGTACTCTCGGCAGGCTTGCTCTCTTTGCTCTCGCTGCCGCCTGATGTTTCGGACGAGGCCGATTTAGACTCGTGAGATTCATGGGCTTCATGACCGTTTGCAGGATGGTCGGTTTTGTAGAAGCCGCTACCTTTGAAGACAATTCCTGCTGGATAAAGGACGCGGCGGATAGCTCCACCACATTCGGGGCATATAGTAAGCGGTTCATCGGTCATCTTCTGCCACGTCTCAAAACGATGGCTACACGTTTTACAAAGATACTCATACGTTGGCATATCTCAACAACCTCTTATCATTCATCTTCGATCAGTGCGAACGGGTATTACATCCGGCATCGCAGCATGGGCGTAATGAATTACGCCCCTACATGTATAGTATACTAACGCGATTTTCGTCTACCGTCAATCAGGCCGCTTTGAAAACAAGCGATGAAAAATCGTGCGGCAACAGGGAGTCATGAATTACGTCCCTATAGAGATAAACAGAGTGGGAATGCGGTGTTATTCCATACGTCCGATGTATTCCTTGACTTTCTCGGCGGCGTCATGTGTCATGCCATCGAGGGCAGCGAGGTCGTCGAGGCTGGCTGCGCTGATAGCACGAACAGAGCCGAAGTGCTTGAGCAGTGCCTGTTTGCGCTTTGGCCCGATGCCAGGGATTTCGTCCAGCACGGATTTGAAGGTACGGTCAGAACGCACTTTGCGGTGATAGGTGATGCCGAAACGGTGTGCCTCGTCGCGTATACGCTGCACGAGATACAGACCCTGTGAGGAGCGCGGCAGAATGATAGGCTCCGCCGAACCAGGGATATAGATTTCTTCATGAGAACTTATCTGCGTATGGTCTTCTTTGGCGAGTCCAACGGTAGGAATGTCGAGATGCAGGTCTTGCATCACTTCCATGACGGCACTCAACTGACCTTTACCACCGTCGAGTATCACAAGGTCGGGCAAGGCCCACTCATGCTGAAATTGTTGTCTACCATCTGGCTCATCGCTGGTGTTCTCTGGATGCCCACCGTTTTCTAACATCGGCTCCTGCCCGTTCTCATGGCTTTGCTGAATCTCTTCGAGCGCAATCTGCTCTTCTTCGTCCAGAACCTGTGCCTGTGCCTTCGATGCTCTACGGAAGCGACGACGAATCACCTCTTGCAGGCTGGCAAAATCGTTTGCGCCTTCAACGGTCTTAATTTTGAAACGGCGATACTCGCTATTCTTCGGGCGTCCACCCTCGAAGACGACCATTGCGCCTACTGAGTTCGTTCCCTGCGTATTCGAGATGTCGTAGCACTCGATGCGTTGAGGCGAGACAGCGAGATTGAGGGCTTCCTGTAGCTCTTCCAGGGCTAGCTGTGTCTTCTGCGTATCGGTGAGCCATTTGATGCGCTGCTGCTCCAGAACCTCTTTCGCGTTCTGCTTGACCATCTCGACAAGGCGTACTTTTTCGCCACGCTTCGGAACGGAGATGCTAATGGCACTACTCTTGACGCCCGGCATAGCACGGCGTTTCTCACGCAGCCACGCCTGAATAACATCCATATCGTCTGGCTCGACCTCGACAATCACCTCTGCCGGAATGTGTGGCGCATTCTCGTAGAATTGTTGCAGAAACGAGGTCATCACCTCACCGGGGCGGCTATCGCGTGTGCCTTGCAGAATGAAAAATTCGCGCCCGACCAGTTTGCCGTTGCGGAAGAAAAACACTTGAGCGCATGTCTCGTCATCACCGCTGGCAAGTGCAACCACGTCCTGGTCATCCTGCCCCTCGGTATTGATGATGCGCTGTTTTTCAAGCACACGCTCGACAGACTTGATACGGTCACGGATGCGTGCGGCCTCTTCAAAGTTCAGGTTTTCTGCTGCTTGCTCCATCTTCGCTTCAAGAGCCTTGATGACCTCATCGTGTTTGCCTTCAAGAAAGAGAATCACCTGCTGAATGATGGCATCGTACTCTTCACGCGAGGCATAGGCGACGCATGGCGCGACACAGCGATGTATGTAGTATTGCGTACAGGGACGCGCCAGCAACTTCTGCTTCCATCCTTCGGGCGTTTTGCCGTTCTCTGTACTCCGTGGCGTAGCCCATGCACTGGCATCGTAGCGGCATGTGCGGAACGAGAAGAGCTTGTTGAGCAGGTCGAGCGTGGCATCGACGGCCCCTGAGTTGGTGTAGGGGCCGAAGTAACGGTTGCCGTCACGCTGAAAGCTCCGCACACGGTAGACACGCGGAAAGTCCTCTGAAAGCGCGACTTTGATATAAGGATAGCTCTTGTCATCTCGCAGCAAGACGTTATATTTTGGTCGATGCTGCTTGATGAAATTGCTCTCCAGTACCAGAGCCTCGATCTCGTTCTTGACGACGATAAACTCAATATCGTCAATCTGAGAGACCATGCTGCGATTCTTTGGACTCAAGTCCGTCGATTCCTGGAAGTAGGAACGCACACGATTGTAGAGCGAGATGGCCTTGCCCACGTACAGAATCGTTCCCTGCGCGTCCTTCATCAGGTAGATGCCGGGCCGATGTGGGAGCGAGTTCAGGACTGATTGTATCTTATCGTTCATATGTTATCTGCATTCACAGGTTCTATGACGGATTTGTTGCGGCAGCGACATGCTCTAAGCCATGATAGCGCACGAGCCAGCATCCGTAGTTCATGCCACCGCCAACGGCAGGAAGCGCGAGCCACTGTCCAGGATGTAAGCGGTTCTGACGCAAGAGTTCGACGAGTGCCGTGCCGATGCTGGCGTTAGAAAGGTTGCCGTAGTAACGGAAATTATCCACCAGCTTATCCATTGTCGATGCGGGCCAGCCATAGTCGTTAACGAGTAGTTCGCCCATGCGACGTGTAATGCGCGAGTTTGCCTGATGAGGAATAATATGGCTTATCTCGTCAGGACGCATCTGAGCATGGCGGCAGAGGGCATCGACGCTTTCCGCCATTGCGCGTGGAGCTTCTCGGTACACCTCTTTGCCGTTCATCTTCGTATAGCCAACCATGTATTGTGCGAGCATCTTGTTGAGTTCTTTGCCGTTGCCCTCTTTATACAGGCGTTGCATCTTCGCATCGACCTCTGCCATCTCAAGCACATCTTTTCGTAATGGCGTCTGGTAGTAGAGAGATGGCCCCTGATTAGCGTCGGAGCCATTGATGATGTACGAATCCTCGTCGCCCTCATCGCCTCGTTCCAGAAGATAGGCAGACGCGCCTTCACCGAAGAGGGAGCTTGTTTTCCAGTCAAGAACGTTCATGATGTTAGGGAGCAAGCCCTCAGAGGTGACGAGCAGCACCAGTTTCGCCGTGCTGGCGGCGAGTACCTCGGCGCAAGTCTGGAACGCTTCAGTCTGACAGGCACAGGCTCCGCGTAGCATAGTGGAACGCACGGGGCCAATACCGAGACGCATCTGTACCATACCTGCAATCGTCGGGAAGGCGTCATTGTCAGAGGAAGAGGCACCAATGACTGTACCAATCTCTTTCGCGCTACGTCCAGCACTGGCGAGGGCGCGTTGTGCGGCAATAACTGCCATATCGACCAGTGACTCATCCTTTGGAGCATCGGGGTCCAGAAGAAGTCCGGGTGCATCCTCACCAGCCATACGGCGGCATAACTCGATGCTACTGGCGCGGACATAGCGCGTACTCAAGCCTGTCACGCGCTCTAAATCATCCGCGCTGCGTGGGTCGCCAAGCCGCGTCGAAATATAGGCGAAAAACTCGTTGGTGATGCTGCTTTTCGGGGCATAGTTACCCAGACCAATGAGACGTACTTTTGCTTTTGTGTAGACCTCTGGCACGATATACGTGTAATGGGGCCACGCTCCCTCTTGACCTTCAAGGATACGCGACATGGATTGATTCCCTCCGTAGCGCGG
>DAIQNC010000152.1:611-8122 GCA_036788655.1 Ktedonobacteraceae bacterium | reverse complement strand
AAAGGCAATCATTTCGTAGACCCCGATTTATCGATGGGGTCAAGGAAAACGCCCCCATCGATAAATCGGGGTCTACGAAATGATTGCCTTTTATTACGTTATAGCACTCCATCGATAAATCGGGGGTCTACGAAATTATAGGACGAAGCTGTCGGCAAGTGGGCTACGAACGTTGTTGTTCTCGCGCTTGTCGCCGTTGCCATTCATAGGAACGGATTGCTGGTTGCCAGTTGACTGACGGTTGTTCTGCTGATAGCTATTCTGTTGTGGCTGTGGCATAGTAGGTTGCTGCTGCATATTCTGTAAGCTTTGCAATCCAGCGGTCTGAGAGCTGGACACGCCATCCGTGGCAAGCTGGACCGTTTTCCCCTCGATAACAACAGCAATACCGACACCGCGTCGCAGATCGGCGAGTTGACGGCGCAACTCACGATTCTCTGCCTCTAATGCATCCATCAATTTCTTTTGCCCGAGGAGCATCTGAGCGATACCCTCAAAACCATCACTGGCAGTACGATCCATAATGGATTCCTCCCGCATACTTTGTGTACTCAATAACTCCAAGACTAAATCTCCAATCACTATGCCACCCCTCCCATCATACCTGACAATGACACAATGCGATCCCAAATGGCAGCCGCAACATCTGCTTTAGACATTACGGGCAAGTCCTCCATTGGAGCATCTGCACGGAATATAAGCACCTTGTTGGTGTCTGTTCCAAAGCCGCTATCAGCACGGCTCACGTCGTTTGCAATCAGCATATCCAGTTGTTTCTCGACCAGTTTTGACTGTGCGTTCGAGACAAGCGAATCTGTCTCGGCGGCAAAGCCAACACGCACAAGGTGATGCCCTGATCGTACTCCTGTCGTCTGCTCTTGCGTTGCAAGTTCAGCCAGGATATCCGGGTTACGAACTAGCGTGAGCGGAAACTCACCGTTATCACCCTTGTCCTGCTGCCTTTTTTTTATTTTTCGCTCTGCTGGAGCCGCTGGACGAAAGTCCGCGACTGCGGCACTCATTACCAACACATCAGCGTCTACAATAGCGTTCTGGACGGCATCGCGCATCTGTAGGGCGGTCTGAACGAAACGTACATCGACCCCATAAGGTACAGAGAGCGAGACAGGGCCAGAAATAAGCGTAACCGATGCTCCTCGATCTCGTGCCTCTTCCGCCAGCGCATAGCCCATCTTTCCTGATGAACGATTGCCGACGTAGCGTACCGGGTCAATCGGCTCCTGTGTGCCACCAGCCGTCACGACAACACGCCGACCTGCAAGGTCTCCATTTTTTCCCAGCACCATACGAATCGCGCCAAGCAATGTATCGGTGTCCGGGAGACGCCCAGGCCCAATCGCACCCGATGCCAGACGACCTACATCTGGCCCGACGATGGTAGCTCCACGCTCACGAAGCAATGCAAGATTGCTCTGTGTTGCGGGATGCTCGTACATCGCCGAATACATCGCCGGGGCGATGAGCAACGGAGCTTTTGTCGCCAGGGCAACGGCGGTTAACATGTTATCCGCTATGCCATGAGCCAGCTTTGCTATCGTATTCGCGGTCGCTGGAACCAGTGCCAGCAACTCTGCTTCCTCGCCGAGGACGATATGCATTTCAGCCGCATGTCCCGACGCTTCCCACAGGTCGGTATAGGCGGGTCGGTGGCTCATCGTGGCAAATGTGAGTGGACGAACAAAGTCTTCTGCATGTTCCGTCAGAATGACATCAACACGCGCCCCTGCCTGTTGCAGATGGCTCACTAGCTCGACAGCCTTGTAGGATGCAATCCCTCCACAGACACCAACGATAATACGCCGATTGAGTAACACCGTGCCTCTCTTCCCTTCGCTCTAGTCGATGAGAACAAGGTAACAATAACATAAGATGGTATCTGGCGACAAGAAAGCAGCGAGAAAATCACCAGAAGTACCATCGCAATTCCGATATTCCTTTAGAAGAACGTTCGCCTATCACGAATTGTTGGATATGCCCGATGATGGCATCTTTATCGTTACCAACGATGTATGTAAACACATATGGCGGTGTAGGGACAGATTCATCACGTCCGTAACTTTATCAATACGCAAGGCGGACGTGATGAATCTGTCCCTACACCGTTCTTGGCATATTACATCCCTATCCTTATCCTCGCACATCCTTTCGTTTCAGGAAGTAGGCGATGAGCAGACCGAGAATAATGATTGTTGCAACCAGGAAGAACCACGCGAGCAGAATATGTAGCGTGGATTGCACCTTCGTGAAGTTCGAGAAGAGTGTTCCCTGGAAGGTGAACGTGTCGGACTGGCTTGCAAAAACGGTATCGTTATGAATGCCGACGGTTGAGCCGAGTGCCATCATCGCCCAGCGAGCTGGGAAGAAGGCTCCCAGAAATTGCAACGGGAATGTGCCGAGTGGGAAGATAATCCCTGAGAAAATGAGTTGCGGCAAGAGTACGAGCGGCACGATACTCATGGCGCGATCATTGTTTGGCACGAGTGCTGAGACCGTCAGACCAACCATGAGGCCAGCAAGCGAGGCAAGACCCATTGTAATGTATATTTCTACGAATGAGGGTAGAAAGGTACTATGATAGAATGGGGCGCGAATACTTACCAGCCACGTGAGAATGAGGCTTTGCACCAGACAGAAGACGCCAAGCACAACGATTTTCGAGAACATATATGGTGCGATACCAAGATTGACGCTGCGTTCTCGCTTGTAGATGGCCTCTTCCTTGACGAACTCACGTGCGCCATTGAGACAGCCGAAGGCAACGGCGGCAAAGGCCATGATGAGCAGCGTTGTCTCTGCATCGCTCCCACCTGCCCTGACTGCTCTATTCATGATGTCGCCTACCTGCTTGCTATCTATCAGGTTCTGGCCCTGCAATGCGCTTAACTGGTCGTACAGGTTTTGACAGTTTCTATACACGATGTTTTGTCCACTGATAGCGATATTACCGGGTGGACAGAAAACCACGCTACTTGTTTTGACATTTCCCTGATAGGCAAAGGCGGCAGGACTCGTCAGGAAGAAGAGAACAAGACCAATGACGGGAGCCTGTAGCAGCAGAATCAGCAGATTACCGAAGTCATTTCTAATGAGTTCGAGGTAACGTGCCGAGAGCAATGAAAACTGCTTCCTGGGGTTGCCACGTTTTGGGGGTGTCACCGTTGCACCGGATGTTGATTGTGCAATCTGGGCGCGACCTGCTGAGACGAGAGGCGCGGCTGGCCCCTGCATCATTTGTTGCTCGATATACAGCTTGTAGTCAGGCGACTGCTTGAACCGATTTTCTGCCTCTTCTGGAATATTCGAGCTATCATCCGGTGGTTCTAACTCGCTGTAGATTTCGGCAAAATCACTCTTACCGAAATAGCGTTTGGCCTCGTCTGGTGGCCCAAAGTAGGCAAGGCGACCACCACGACAGAGGAAACACACGTAGTCGCACGAATTGATGTTATTTGTGGCATGTGTAACGAGAACGATGGTGCGTCCCTTGTCGGCGAGTCGGCGTAGCAGCAACATCATTTTGCGGTCAAGGCCGGGATCGAGACCCGATGTTGGCTCGTCGAGGAAGAAGACGTTGGGGTTCGCCAGCAATTCGAGAGCGATAGAGACACGCTTCCGTTGTCCACCGGAGAGCTTGCTGACCAGCGTGTTGCGACGGAATTTCATCTCAACATCGTCCAACACCTCTTCGATGCGCTCTTTAATCTGCTTTTCTGTGAAGTCGTCTGGCAGACGGAGTTTCGCGGCATAGTAGAGGGCGCGTTCAACCGTCAGGTCGCGGTGAATAATGTCATCCTGTGGTACATAGCCAAGCTGTGTGCTGAAAGCGGCGAGGTTGTGATAGTAGTCCTGTCCATTGTAGAGAACGGTTCCATGCTGTGCAGGTCGTAGACCGTTCAGCGCGTTCATCAATGTGGACTTGCCAGCACCAGAGCCGCCGACGAGGGCCACGAATTTGCGTGGCGGAATGGCAATGGTAATATCCTTGAGGATAATTTTTTTGCCATGCTCCTCGCTACGTATGAGGCTTACGGCGTCGATACGAATGCTGCTGCTTTCGTCGTGTTGCGTGAGTTGTGAGCCAGTATAGGTGAGCTTGAACGGCCCGATACGAATTTCGTCGCCGACCTTCAATGCTTGCTCACGCACAATCTGCCCACCGACGTAGGTATGGTTTGTGCTACCGAGGTCGAGAATGCGGTAGCCGTTGGCGATGCGTTCCAGTCGAGCGTGATGCCCTGAGACTTGCGGATGGTCTAGCACAACGTTGTTATCGGGTAGACGACCGATGGTTAGCGTATTTGTTCCGAGCGGTATGGGGCGAATTTCCGGTACGACTTCCTGAGTGGCTCCGCTGCCGTCGTTATAGGTCAGCGTGACGTAGGAGCCATGTTCGTCCGCGATACGGAAAACGTCGCCACGCTCCAATGTATGACGGAATGGCTCAGTTCCACCGATAGTACGTCCTTTGTATGTAATGCCATTCGAGGTCTTCGGGCGTCCTGGAGGTGGATGCACAATCACCATCTGGTTGCCATCCCGAACAAGCTGTGCATGGAAGCCTGATATTGTAGGTCGGTTGATGACGATATCGTTCGAGGTATCGCGCCCGATATTGATGACAGGTTTGAGCAGTGGATAACTATGCCGTTCGTTGTCCGTGTTTGTACTCACTTCGAGCGAGGCAAGACCTGCCGCGATTGTGCCTTCACTCATATTAAGCAAGTCAGGAGCGCGTTGTGTTGCAAGTGGATTATGTGCGATAGGCGGTGGTGGTGCGACAGGAGAAACAGGCGCATACGGCACAGGCTGTTGTTGTTGTACAGGTGATGGTGATTGTGCTAACCACACAGGCTGTTGTACAGGTGGAGCAGGTTGTACAGGCCGCTGCGCGTTTGCCGCTATCTGGAAGGAAAAGCGCACGGATGGCCCAAGTCCGATGACATCTTTATCATGAAGCGGCCCCTGTTCGATAAGCCTCTGATTGATGCTGACCGTATTTTGAGGAGCCTGTTTCGTGATGCTCCACACCCCGTTTTGTTGCGTAATCTGAGCGTGATGCCGTGAGATGGATGCATCGGAGAGGACGATATCATTGGTGGGATCACGTCCGATAGAAATAACTGATCTGGTAATGGGAAACGTCTGACCCATTGTTTGCCCACTGAGCATCGTAAGTGTGCCGAGTGTGGGTGGCCCATTAATAACATCCATAGTGTCTATTGACCGTACAGAGACGCGAGCAGGAAATAAGAACGTGACTATCAGGCTGATATAAGTTCTGAGAAGAGATGCGCGTCAGACTGTACGGTATCTCCTTTCTACATCCTTGACATACTACTACCACTATACAATCCATTATTCATGAGGTTATTTTAGTATATCTAAAACTACAACCTCATCTTTCGCCTTGATTATACTGTAGTGATGATGAGAAAACAAGGGAATAGTTCACAATTTGAAAGCTGTCTAGCGGCATGGTTCCAGGGCGTGATGAATCAGACCCTTACACTCTGGTCTCCAACATACAAAACACTTATTGCTGCCACAGTGTAGGGGTCTGATTCATCACGCCCTGGAATCACTATTAGCTGCCCTTATGTATCGTGATGTTCCCTGTACTCACGTCCAGGGTCAGCACGGCGATAGATTGAATTGTTGCGGATGTGTTGAGGGGACCATTAAACGATGCTGAATTGCCATCTATTTTTGGCGTGATGGGGAAGTCGCTATGAATTGTGCCGACGTTGGTATTGGCAGTCAGCATCACGTTGGTTGTACCGGGTAGTGTTACGTCAATCTGCCCCTTTTCATCCTGGATGATGAAGCTGGCGTTGGTCGTAGTGTCCTGGGGTGAGGCGAGTGAACCATTAAAGGTGATGTTGCCCTGACCCGTACCGATACGCGAGCCATTGATGAGCTTTGCATTGGTGACGATGACATTGCCACTATTGCCGCGAACATTGAGAATGCCGTTCAATCCGTTGACGTTGATATCGCCGATAGATGATTGGATATATACCTGTGGCAAGGCGGCGGCTCCCACAAAAGCCTGTGGAGAAAGCTTCAGTTGCAGGTTGACCGCATCGCTGGCGGCGCGAAGCAGACTATCACTGTTGGGAATAGTTGTTTGTACAGTGAGGATGCCATTTGTGCTACCTGTCGTTGCGGTAGGTGTCGTTGCGGGTGGTGTTCCTGTTGCTGATGGCGTTGCTGATGAACCTGAGCCTGTGCTACACGTTGGATTGGCTGGTAAACTCCCTGGTTGCTGAACGGCAACATTGATATGTGCAAACTCCTGATTGGCGTTGGTCTGTGAGGTGGCGTGAACAATTTTTGTGCTGGTGATAGTGGTCGAGGTTGCATTCGGATCCACAAAGACACTTATATTGCCGATGGAATCGCAAATTTGTAGTTGTGACAGGGCAGATAGCGTGACCGTCTGCGTATCGTTATGCTGAAATGCCTGTGTTGCGCTACCGCCACCAATGATGGGAACGCGCCCACCCTGCGAAACACGAAAAAGATAGAAAGCGGCGGCAGCTACTACAGCTACCACCAGGACGATACCAAGAACGCATCCACCAAGTACCGAAGGCAAACTACTTCGTCTTTGAGGTGGACGTGATGAACGTTTTGATGAAAGTGGGCGCGTCTCATAATCAATACGCCGTGTTGTATGTCGTCCAGAAGGTGCGATGCGGTTTGAACGAATATACCGCTCGTCCTCATCTGGATAGATGCGCCGTGTTGTATGTCGGCTCACAGGTGGACGCGAGGCACGAAGGCGGCGTGGAGTCTCTTCGTAGTCGTGGTAATCTTCATAGTCAATATCGTCCTCGCGTGGGCGTTGCTGACGACGAATCCGCTGTTCACCTCTTTCGTCTCTCTCATAGCGTTGTGGACGCCGATTTTCTCCTTCACGTCGTGCAGATTGCGAGGAAGACTGAGAGCGTTCTGATGGTTGAGAGAGATGCCGCGTTCCCTGCTGTTCCCGTCGTGGGGGATATGTTCCCTGTGTATGTGCTGGATTGTGAGAACGACGTGGTACAGGCGATGAAGATGGACGACTTTTGCGTACAGGGCGTGGACGCTCATCAGGATACACTTCGTCGGTATCGACTCCTGCATCTTGCTCATCCTCGTCGAGGTACTGTGCCTCGCCTTCGTAATCGTCGTCGCGTCCCCCTGTTGAGCGAAATCGTCCACCATCCATATCGTTCTCTCGCTTTCGTGACCTTTACCTGACACCTCTATGTTATACCTACTCAGTTTTTGTACGTTGGTATCTCAACGTATTTTACAACGAATAGGAATAGATGTGTGTTCTTTTGCCATGTAGCTATGATACCCATTTTTACGGTGAGTATCACGATATTTAGCCGAAGGGGGACGAATGGGAGATGGTTCGGGAGTCTCATTATGAGCCACCTCTTATCATAATAACCGGAATACGTCGTAGGGACGTGATAAATCTGTTCCTACGACGTATT
>DAIQNC010000152.1:0-592 GCA_036788655.1 Ktedonobacteraceae bacterium | reverse complement strand
AGTAGGCATTGACCTCTGCACCGAGCAGGATGATGAGGGCGAACAGGTAGAAGAAGGCGACGACGGCAAGAATAAGGACGACCTGTCCCACATAGCCCTTTGTGAAGTTCTGGATGTATAGTGGGAAGAAACGGAGCATGAGCTGTAGTACAACCGCCGCGACTGCCGCACCTATCCAGCTTGAGCGGATGCGATGCATGATGCTCGGCACATTCTCGGTGCGATTCGGGATGAAGACGTAGAATGCCTCAAAGAGAATGAAGGAGACAATCAGGCCACCGATGAATCCGCCGAGGGCGAGACCGAAGTTGCTAGCATTGATTGTTGTATGCCCCAGGAACGAAAGCGTTGCTGCCGGGATAGTTCCTGCAAGTACCAGGATGGGCGTCAGGATGACGAAGACGATGAGCATAATTATCGCTATGCCGTTTTTCCTGGCGAATGAGCGCGGTTGCAATCGATAGATGATATCGAAGCACGCTTCCATTAGCGTGAAGAGGCGTGAGCCGAAGATGAGCGCGACAATCACAGCGATAAAGGCAAGGAAGCCAGAACTACTCGCTAATTTACTCGATGCCGATTGAATGACAGC
>DAIQNC010000151.1:0-8126 GCA_036788655.1 Ktedonobacteraceae bacterium | reverse complement strand
GGATTGTGGCTCCAGCGGTTGTGGGTTCAAGCCCCATCGATCACCCTTCCTCTTGTTTCAGCATCTTTCCCATAATTCTATACGGCTCCTCATAGCCCGGAAACACAAAATTCGGCAACAGCGTCACCCACCCACGCTTCTCGTACATCTTGAGCGCAACCGTCTCCTCTTGAAATGTTGAAAGCGTCGCGGTTCGGTGTGGCAAATCTTCCAGCAAGGCATCGTGAATACGCGCTCCAAATCCGTATCCTTGCATGGAAGGAAGGACAGCCACCTCGACCACCTCGAACACGTCGGTCATCCATAGTTGTGCCATTTCAGGCTCCATCGTTCTCACGACAAGATCATGCCACCACTGGCCCTCTAAGCCTGTATAGCCATACGCGAAACCTGCGAGTAGTCCCGTTTCCTGGTCACGTGCAACGACGCAACGAAATCCGTCCCGTGCCTGATGACGTGGAAAGACATTGGTAAAGCCGCGAACCTCGTTTGCATCTTTATAGTAAGGCGGCCCACCGAACGCCTGTTGGTATATCTCGATAATCTGATTCTGCACAGGAGATTGCTCCTGTGCAGACAGGCGAACAATTTCTATCCTCATCGTTCGCAACTTTCCTCACTTACTTTACCGATTATTTCGACTATCACGCCATTGTACCAGTTTTTTCACGGCATCAAAGTTCCAGGGAACACCCATGCCGAGAATGATATGCGTTACGCCAACTTTCACATACTCGTCGAGCAGTGCGTCGTCGAAATTCCCTCCGGGCGAAACACAATGTTCGACTTCCTGTGGGTTACGCCCCAGTTCCTTACACCAGTTATCGAGTACCTCTATCTTGTGCGCGATAGTCTGTGGGTCGCCGAAACTATGCCACATATCGGCGTATTGCGCGGTGATGCGCAGCGTCTTCTTCTCACCACCCCCGCCAATCATTATAGGAATCGGATTCTGGATGGGTTTTGGTACATCGACTTCCCAACGATGCTTGATAGTTTCAAGCGATTGCTCAAGTGCCGCGAGACGACTTCCTGGTGTGCCGAAGTCGTAGCCATATTCCGTATAATCGCGCTCAAACCAGCCTGCACCGAGGCCGAGTATAAGACGACCATTGGAGATGTGGTCAACTGTCTTTGCCATATCCGAAAGCAATGCTGCATTACGATAGGTGTTGCAGGTGACGAGACAGCCGATTTTTGCACGTGAGGTGAGCGTTGCCATCGCCGTCAGCAGCGTCCAACCCTCAAAATGATTTCCCTGTGGGTCTCCGTAGAGTGGGAAGAAATGATCCCAGTTCCATATTGTATCTACACCCATGTCTTCTGCCCTGCGCACGGCGTCGGCAAAGTCCTGATAAGTTGTCTGCTGTGGATGCAGTTGAACACCAATACGTAACGGATGGAGTGTCTGTTGTGTCATAAAAAGAAAAGCCTCTATTTCTACGATTAGGGATGTCAGTTTCCCTGATACTTGATTATAGGCATACACTGTTTGCTTCTGCAAGCTTACATCCATCAGATGTTTCATATAGCCGATGATAATAGTCAATGGTAAACCTGTGCTGTTACGATGATGGATGAGCCAACGTGTACACAATAAAGAATGCTTTGTTGTCTACAGTATGAAAGGAGCGTATTTTTCATGGCAGATGAAGAACAGATGAGTCCAAAGCAACATGCCCAACATATTATGCAGATGATACAGGCGGCACAGGCGGAATGTTATGCTGATGTCGAACGCATTCAAGACCCACAGGGGCAAGTTGTGTTTAGAGGCGTTGGGGAGATTCTGGATGGCGCAATCAATGCTCTTGTAGATTATCAAAATGGCAAAGTTCCTGTGTGGCGTTCTGGCAAAAGGCCAGATGAGGAACAGGCAGTTGAACAACCGCAATTTGCGCCTCCCACAGAAACAGAGTTCGCCGTTGATGTCGATGCGGCAGAGCCACCTCCCAGAATCATCACTGAAATTACCGAAGAGTAGCTCATACGAACGGAACCCATTTTCTCGTAGAGGCCATAATTTATTACGCCCTCGTAACCCATTCGACGATGCGCTGTGGGCGACCGACGATGCCTAATAGGTTACGAGGGCGTAATAAATTATGGCCTCTACGAGAGAACCGTTTTCGTTCGCATGAGAGAACGCAGCACAATGACCACCAGTGCGCCGATTGCACATAACCCACCACCTAGTGCTAATGTGAGTGGCGCACCAAGATATTGCGCGAGCCAACCCATGACAAGATTGCCGAAAGGGGCGATGCCAAAGGCTACGAGTATCCAGAGGCTCAGGACACGCCCACGCATCGCTATCGGGGTCTGGCTTTGAATCGTTGTGTTCGTCACAGTCATAGACATAACCGAACATGTACCAAGCAGCAAGAGTATAGGAAGAGCGGTAGGAACGTTTGGCGTAAGTGAGAAGAGGATACTTGCTCCACCACCCACTATTCCGACTGCCAAGAGTAGACGTAGACTACGCTTGCCCTCTAAATGTTGACTGAGCAGAACAATGAAGATGGAGCCGAGGAGCGCACCAATGCCAGCCGCCGCATTTAGAATACCCAATCCCGTTGCTCCTACGCGAAAGATGTTTCCCGCGAAAATGGGGAGCAAGGTCGTATAGGGAAAGACCAGGAAGGCAATCAAAAATTGTAGGAAGAGCATGATGAGAATGGTGGGACGTTGCAGGGCATAGTCGAGGCCAACGCGCAGACCACTCCATATTCCTTCTTGCTCAACAATGCGTTGCTTTTGCATAGCACGGATGAAGATTAAGGGGATGATGACCGCAACGTAACTGAGTGCATTCAGGTAATAGGAGCCAGCGATACCAAACAGGCCGACGGATAGTCCACCGATAGCTGGGCCAATAACACGCGAAAGATTGAACTGCATCGAGTTGAGGGCGATTCCCTGTTTCAACTCCTCAGGCGGTACGAGGTCGCCGACGAATGTTTGCCATGCTGGAAAACCTATTGAACTGAATGTTCCGTTGATGAGTGCTAAAATGATAATTTGCCAGACGGTGATGATATGCAACGTCGTGAGAATCCCAAGCAACGCTGCCGTCGTCATATAAATGCTTTGTGTGACGATGAGAAGATATCTCCGATTCAAGCGATCAGAAATGACGCCGCCGAAAAGCGACAGCACAATATTGGGTAATGTAGCAGCGAATGTCACAAGACCAAGCAGGAATGCCGAGTTGGTGAGTTGTAGTACCTGCCAACCCTGCCCCACCGTTTGTATCCAGAAACCGATGCTGGAGAGAAATGCACCTGTCCAGAACACACCGAAGGTTTTGTTGGTGAGTGGATGAAGCGAGGTCAGTGTGGACGGTTTTCGAGTGACGACTGTTGTTAACGCAGGCGACTGAGAGGTGATGCGCGAAGACATAATAATAAAGAACAGCTTTCTAGGTGATAAGAGATTTTTGAAGAGACTGTTTAATGTCTATTGTAAACGGCTGAACAATACGTATAGTCACTAAATTAAGATAAGAAGTGTATTTTTGGTAGGAGCATAGCACAGAAGTCGTTGTCGTATAGGGTTGTGCGATATAATAAGGCTACTAACCGACGAAAGGAAATACTACCTATGCAAGGTATGCAATCTACTCCACAACAGACAACACAGAACCCGATACGCTGGGGAATTATTAGCGCGGCAAATATTGGCGTTAAGGCCGTTGCCCCTGCTATTCGTGCTTCATCGAATGGTAAACTTGTAGTTATTGGCAGTCGTAACCCACAGGAAGCCGCCCAAAAATACTCGTTCGCACCCGAAGCTCGCATTTATAATGATTACCAGAGCGTCATCGACGATCCCAACATAGATGCTATCTATAATCCTCTGCCCAATGGTCTACACGCTGAATGGACCATCAAGGCGTTGCAAGCGGGAAAGCATGTGCTGTGCGAAAAGCCGCTCTCCATCACGGCGCAAGAGGGGAAGAGAATGATGGATGTCGCACATGAGCATAATGTTCTGCTTATGGAAGCGTTCATGTATCGCTTTCATCCGCAAATTCAGTGGGCGTTGCAACAGGTAAGAGCAGGAGCTATTGGTACTGTTCGGCTGGTACGAGCCTCGTTTTCCTTCGATATCCGCTCTAAACCGGACGATATTCGTTTGAAACCAGAGCTTTCTGGCGGTTCATTGATGGATGTGGGATGCTATCCCGTCAATTTCTGTCATGCGGTCTATGGACAGATGCCCCAGGTGGTTGCTGCACGCATTCATACCGCGACTCCCGGTGGTGTCGATATGGCGACGAATGCCGTTCTCGATTACGGCAATGGCAACTTTGGCCTCATTGATTGTAGTTTTGAACTACCGACGCGCCAGATTGCGGAGATTATCGGTGAAAATGGCACAATCACCATTCCCGTGCCATTTACGCCTGGCACGTCTAGTGTTGCCGCCTTCATCATCAAAAACGGGCAAATGTCGGAGCAGAGCTTCGAGCCTGTCGATCAGTATCAACTCGAAGTAGAGCATTTCGACCATTGTATTCAAACAGGCCAGGAGCCATCGTTCCGCCTGAGCGAGACATTGGAGAATATGGCAACAATCGAGGCAATTTATAAAGCGGCTGGTCATAAGTGGCCTATGACTGAATAGTGTTGTAATTTCCGCATATTAAGAAACAGCCATAATTAATACATGCTTTTGTAATATGGCTGTTTCTCAATTTTGTACGACTATGAACGTGTGTTGGGATTTCTACCTCTAAACCTAATGTCTGAGCTACGTTTAATAGCTCTATATCAGCACTTACAAATAAAAGAGTTGTGCCGAGTGGAGCTAAAGAGGTTCGTATCTTTAACGCACATGCAAGCTGTATAGCGTCATAGGCTCGTAACTTAGAAGTGCGACAAAGATCACCAGCCTGTGTATAAATAGCAGAAGTGACACGAACTACATTGTACTGCCGTCTCGAATCTGCTCGAAATTTGGTGATTATTCGGTCTCGTTCGGGTTCACTAATACGCTGCCGTAAGTCTTGCTCTCGTGCTTTACGACAAAACGAGGCTACTGCTTCTGTGAGCGTAGCTTGTGAAATGACAACGACGTTACCTGTAGATGGTTGACAAATGGTTGTTGTCCACTTGCTTCCCGCTTCAGAAACGTACCGCTTGAGGAGTGCTGATGTATCAAGAAAATAAGCCCTCATTCGCGTGGGCCTCTATCTTCTATTGCCATTTCGGAAACGGGTTTCCCCTGACCAAAAAGATGAGCAAGATGTTCTCTTTCAGCCTCATCCTTTGATGTATCAGGTTCGTCGGTTGGAATATATTCAGTTACACCTTCTTCATAAAGATAGCTTTGAATATCTCTACGAGTAAGTGAATATGTTTGCTGTGAAGAAGGTCGAATGTGTTGACTTAAAACCTCATGAAGTAAATCTTCGATTGACTTTCCGCTTTGAACCGATTCAGAAACAAGCGCGGTATATTCCTCGTCGGTTAAAGTGAATTTAACCTGTTGTGACATATATATCATTCCTCTCGTTTGCAAAATTGTTTCCTATGTACAGGTACAGCTATTATACACTACTTTGAGAGCATTCTTGAGACATATAATGAGACTATTTCGTGGTTTGAATGAAGATGAAAGGATATATCATGTCACATGCCGAATTTGGACTCATGCTCAGATTGAAAAGCGACCCTGGACAATCCGCACAGGAGACGCTCAATTTCAATACACAGTGCATCGAAACGCTTTCAGATGGCTTCACCTCGCTGTGGGCCGAAGACCATTTACAATGGGAGACAACCGATGTCTTCGAGTGCCTGACTTCACTATGCTACCTTGCTGGAACGTATCCGCGTTTCAAACTCGGAACGCTGGTTCTGTCGCAATCGTATCGCAACCCGGCACTGCTGGCGAAAATGATGTCATCGCTGCAATCGCTGACGGGAAGACAGGTTATTCTCGGACTCGGTGCTGGTTGGAAAGAGGATGAATACATCTCCTACAACTACCCATTCCTTTCACCGAAAGAGCGTGTTGAGCAGCTAGAAGAGGCGATACAGATTATTCGTGCGATGTGGACAGCGCAACCGGCGACCTTCGAGGGCAAGTATTACGCCATCCACGATGCCTACTGTTCACCACAACCGACATCCACGATACCCATTTTGATAGGCGGTGGCGGCGAGCAACGAACGCTTGCCGTTGTCGCACGCTACGCCGACTGGTGGAATTTCAACTCCTGCCCACTTGCGGAATATCGTCACAAGCTCGATGTTCTCAAACAGCATTGTGAGCGTATTGGACGTGACCCCAACGATATTACACTGACGTATCTTGGCACGGTGAGTACGTCGGAAGACTCATCGAAAGTGCAGCGCAATCCAAACAAGCATCTCATCGCAGGGAATGCCAGCGAGGTGACGCAGGAACTGCAAAGCTTCGCGGAACTCGGTGTCAAACATTTCATTCTCCGCTTCCTTGAACTGGAGTCTCTCGAACATTTTGTGAGTAATGTTGTTCCTCAATTCGAGTAGTGCCAGGTACATGTAGTGCCGTGATGTATCACGGCTGTGCAAAATGAGCAAACAGCCGTGATAATGAAAATTCACGTTCAACATCGGTCCCTACACGTTACCGAATTCGCTTGCAAAAATTCATCATCACGGCACTACATAGGTCTCTGATTTCGTGAGGGAGTTCACCCATAATTTGTGAACTTCCTCACATTTTTGTGCGTAGTGAGATTGTTCCTTTTGCATCCACATTCTCTCCTGTAAGAGTTTCTGCAAAACATCTTTTGCAAGTTATAGCTCAATGAATGTTTAAGAAGGCGAGGATGTCAAGATGTCCGTGAAAAAATTCTGCAAGTTTTTCAGCCCCGGTCTCTGCTCTATGCTAACATCATTTCTCTGTATCATTTGTATTGTAGCAACAAGTCACTATATCGCATATGCCGCACCATCGTGTGCAGGAAAAAATGCAACCTGTAGCTGGCATATCGTGAAGAGTCCGAATATTGGTCAGAGTAGCAACGAATTGTATTCGATAGCAGCCATCTCATCACATGATGCATGGGCAGTTGGGGCGGCAAATGCCATCAATGAGCAAGGCAACCCGCTTACAGAGCATTGGAATGGCAAGAGGTGGAGTGTGGTTCCCAGTCCTAAGCCCAATGCAAGTTTCAGCTACTTACAGGGTGTCTCTGCTGTTAACAAAGATAATGTATGGGCGGTAGGTACTACTGGAGACATACAGACAGTTATAGAGCATTGGAATGGCAAGAGGTGGAGTATTGTTGCCAGCCCGAATGCACCAGACCCACATCCAAATGGCAGCCTCGATTCAGTCGTTGCCATCTCTGCCAATGATGTCTGGGCGGCTGGTTTCTATACTGACACGACCATCAATGCTGTGAAGACCCTGGTTGAGCATTGGAATGGTAAAGCATGGGGCATTGTTCCAACGCCAAATCCTACCTCGTTCAATATGCTATACAGTATCACAGCGGTTTCTGCTAACAATGTGTGGGCAGTAGGCTCGTATACGTTCCCTATCAATGGTGGAAGTGTTGCGCTGGTCGAGCATTGGAATGGTCAGCAGTGGAGTGTCGTTTCGACTCCTTCTATAACTTCGAGCAACAATGTCCTATTATTAAGCATTTCCGCTTTATCAGCGAAGGATATCTGGGCTGTTGGTTCTTACAATACCAGTAACTATACCAGTAATACGCTTGTTGAGCATTGGAATGGTACGCAGTGGAGCATTGTCAACGATCCCACTTTCCAAACATCTACAACTCTGAGTGGTGTTGTCGCTCTGTCAAAGAATAATGTGTGGGCGGTTGGCAACTCGTTCGACTCGCGTAACCCGAATGGCGTGAGTGCAACCTTGATCGAGCATTGGAATGGTAGCAATTGGAGTGTGGTTAGTAGTCCAAATCCAGTCGGCACATATGCCACGCTGAACTCAATAGCTCGTCTTCCTGGTACATCGAGCCTGGTTGCGGGCGGTTATTACACAGGGCCTGGTAGCACGAAAAATTATGTCGTCGAACAGACGCTCGTTGAGCAATATAGCTGATACTTATCTGTAGTCTGACGATGTATCGCAGACGCGCTTCCACACTGTTCAGAGCGCGT
>DAIQNC010000150.1:4573-8149 GCA_036788655.1 Ktedonobacteraceae bacterium | reverse complement strand
GCGTGTACGGATCGGCGGGAGAGCCCAGCACCGCGGCCGTGCGACCCTGCTCCACCACCCGGCCGCCGCGCAGCACGACCGTCTGCTCGCACAGCGCTGCCACGACGCTGAGGTCGTGCGAGACCATGACGATGGTCATCCCTTCGGTCTCGGCCAGCCTGCCGAGCAGCTCGATGATCTGAATCCGCGTGGTCACGTCGAGCGCGCTCACCGGCTCGTCGGCCAGCAGCACCCGCAGGCCGGCGACGATCGCCCGCGCGATCGCGATGCGCTGCCGCTGACCGCCGGAGAACTCGTGCGGGTACCGGCCGGCGGCGTCCGGCGGCAACGAAACGGCGCGCAGCGCGGCGGTCACCCGCTCACGGGCGTCGGCTCCGGAGGCGATCCGGAGCGATGACAGCGGCTCGCCCACGATCCGCGCGACGCTCTGCCGCGGGTCGAGCGACGAGTACGGGTCCTGGAAGACCGTCTGCACGCTGCGGCGGAACGCGCGCATCACCGTGCGGTCGCGACGGTCCAGGGGGGCGCCGTCGAAGAGCACGGGGATGTCGTGCTCGCGGCAGGCCGGCAGCACGTCGGCGAGGGGCTCCGGGAAGAGGAACAGGCTCTTGCCCATGATAACGAGTTGTGGTGATACCTTGTCGATGAGTTCAATTGTCTTCTGAGCATCGACATGGTACATATCTTCGGTCAAAGGGAGATAGTATAAATGAGCCGACTTAGGGTCGCCATGTTTGAGCGTCTGACCGCGCATCTGAATACGTCGTCCGAAGACGCCGATGAAGTTGTGACTGATATGTCCACCACCTGCGGTAGAGTTGGCAATGACGGTATCGCCACCACGCAGGTAGCCGAGCGCGATAGCCGTATTCGCCGCGTTCCCTGCGATGGGACGGACATCTGCCTGTTTCGCGCCAAATAGCTCTTTGATTTCGCTGGTTGCCATGCGCTCGATCTCGTCGATGAAGCGCGTTCCTTGATAATAACGGTTTACTTTGTTGCCCTCGTTAGGATGTCCCTCTGCATAACGTCCCATAAAATCCGAGTTCTGTACACGGCGTACCGCCTCACTCGGTGTATTCTCACTTGCAATGAGGTTGATAGTCTGTGTCTGACGCCACACATTCGCGTCATGAAGAATCTTTTCGATATCGGAAATGTCTACTGTCATATGTCTGCTCCCCTGTCTCTATCATCACTGTTCGAGATGTCGAAATACAGAGTTAGTATAGCAGGTTGAGGGAAGGGGAACAAGGTTGTTATATTCCTCTACTAAAAAATGTATGTCGAAGACTTCAACAGCAATTATGCTCTTTTAGAAGAGCGTACTGCTCCCACAATGCATACAATAAGACCTATCCAGAAAAGAGCACTCCCGATAAACATCAAAGGCAAAAATAGCCATGCCACCCTTACAATAAGAGATGCTACAAGAAAAGATAATACCGATAAAAGTATTCCTATAAGCAGGATGTTACGCCCCCTCTTCATCAATGAGCTGCCTGCTTTTCTATTTGCAGCTATACAGTCATCACAAATCAATGCCTGCTTGTATCCAATGTGCTTCACACAAAAACCATTATTACATTGTGTACATCTTTGAATAGCGATATTTGAACAGCCCAGATGATCACAAAGCATACTAGACATAGAGCCATCCTTTCCGTGCAGGAAAACAGTACCACCTCAGTTATAAATACAAGTATACCTCATCATCAGTATATTTACAACAGTAATTTCTTCTATTATTCATACACCCTTTGACTTATAAAGGTTTATAAAAATAGTGACACTTATAAAAATTTATAAGTGTCACTCTTCGACATCTATGCAAACTCTGGCGTCTCTCCATCCACCCCTTGTACCTTATTTGCATTCTCAAACACATCTGGTGGCGTCAGCACAGCCTGTTTCAACGTCCCCGTTTGAGCCGCCTGTATCAACGCCCACACCTTTTCGGGTTTGAGGGGCATGTCAATTGATTTGATGCCGAGCGGTGAGAGTGCGTCAAGCACGGCATTCACAACCGCAGGTGGGGCCGCGATACAGCCGGCTTCACCGACGCCTTTCGCACCGAGAGGATTGGTTGGCGAAGGCGATTCGACGTTGGCAGTCGTGAATTCGGGAACCTGTTCGGCATTGGGCAGTGTGTAGTCCTGGAGTGTGCTGGTGAGCGGTTGACCGTTCTCATCGTATACGGTTTCCTCGTAGAGAGCCTGTCCGATGCCTTGCGCGATTGCACCATGTATTTGTGCTTCGGCGAGATAGGTATTCAGAATGCGTCCACCATCGTCTACCGCAACATATTCGAGTACCTGCGTCTCACCTGTGTCGGTATCTACTTCGACTACTGCGATATGCGTACCAGACGAGAAACCGGGGCCAGATGCTGTGAAATCGCGCCATGCCGCTAATCCTTCGATTGGCGCACCGTTGACTGGATTGGGAGCCTCATGCTCAATCAGGTCGGGTTGCTCCTCGACGAGTTGTGCCAGATTCCCTAAACCAATCGAACGACCCGGCACACCACGCACAGTGAATTTGCCATCTGTCAGCACGAGGTCATCTGGTGCGGCCTCTAATTGGTGCGCGGCAACATGCAGAGCTTTCTCGCGTACAGCCTCAGCCGCGAGCAGTACAGTTGAGCCAGCCGCAGATGTTGTGCGGCTCCCGAACGTTCCTATGCCAAAACCCGGTAAGGCCGAATCGTTCATCTGCACTTCGACTTTTGTTCCCGGCAGGTGAAAGACGTTGGCGGCAATCTGAGCGAACGCGGTGAAATGCCCTTGACCATTGTGTGCAACGCCACTCTGTACGAGAATCGTCCCATCACGGCGAATACGGACTGTCGCAGCCTCTTGCGGTACACTTGGACGAGGCGGCGCACCCCCACCTGTAATCTCGATAAAGGTGGCTAGACCTATTCCTAATAGCTGCGAACCGCCTTTTGCACGCTGTTCACGCTGTTTCTCACGCCAACCTGTATAGTCAACAAGTTCGAGGGCTTTATCTAACGCTGCTTCATAGTTGCCGCTATCATATTGCATTCCCGTTAAAGCGCGATAGGGAAAGGCATCGGGAGCGATGACGTTACGGCGACGCACCTCTGCCGGATCGAGTCCAAGCTCGTCGGCGATACGGTTCATAGTGCGTTCAAGGATATATGTCGCTTCGGGACGCCCAGCACCACGATAGGCAGCCGTTGGCACTTTATTGGTGAATGCACCAACAACCTGACTTTCTACCGCTTCAATGCGATAGGGTCCATTGAGCATGTGCGGTGTCCCTGTCGGAACCATCGGCGTTGTATTCGCCAGAAATGCGCCCAGGTCGGCTATCGTATGCACCTTGAGGCCGAGGAGTCGTCCATCGTTTTGAAATGCGGCCTCAATATAATTGATTTGACCGCGCCCATGCGTCTGTGCCGTCAAGTTCTCGCTACGGTCTTCAATCCATTTGACGGGACGAGCAAATCGAAGTGCGAGTGCTGCCGCGATAATCTCTTCACCCAGAGGTACAGTCTTCGCTCCGAAGCCACCACCAACCTGCGCGTTACGTACCCGAACGTTCTCACGC